>JANNEZ010000030.1:0-6762 GCA_031379255.1 Rhodoferax sp.
CCCGGCTGTCACCGCCGCCGCAACGGCCGCAACAAAGGCGGCCACCAGCTGGCTGCACACCGCGCGTTTCCTCACCACCGCGCCCGAGTTGCACTTCCTGCCCCAACTCGACGTGCCCGAAATCGCCTTTGTGGGACGCTCCAACGCCGGCAAATCGACCTGCATCAACGTGCTCACGCAGCAAAAACAGCTGGCCTTCGCCTCCAAAAAACCGGGCCGCACGCAGCACATCAACCTGTTTGCGCTGGGCAAACAGGGCCTCACCGATGCCGTTTTGGCCGACCTGCCAGGTTACGGTTACGCCGCAGTCCCCAAAGCCGACAAGATCCGCTGGCAGCAGGTCATGGCCAACTACCTGGTGACGCGCGAAAACCTCAAAGGCATTGTGCTGTTGTGCGACCCGCGCCATGGGCTCACCGTGCTGGACGAAATCCTGCTTGACGTGGTTCGGCCACGCGTGGCCGAGGGCCTGAAATTCCTGGTGGTTTTGACCAAAGCCGACAAACTGAACCGCAGCGAACAAACCAAGGCCTTGTCGATCATGAAGCTGCAGGCCGGCGGCGGTGAAGTGCGCTTGTTTTCGGCCACGAAACGGATCGGAATTGATCTCGTTTCTTCACTATTACACAGTTGGATTTGATATATTTATTATCAATATTGATATATAAAATATAGCAAATTATTAAGTTTATTCGTGACTTCTTATCTAAAATAGTTCTAGAGTAATATTTTAGAATAAATATTTTTGATATTGATTCAGCCAATTTCCGCCTGGACCGTTTTTTTCGCCCCCTTGCGACCTGACAACGCTGCTTGGTCTCAATAAATCGGCGGTTCGCCGGGCGGGCGGTCCTTGAAGCGTTTGTGCACCCAGTAATACTGGTCGGGCATGGTGTTGATCCAGGTTTCCAGGCGCTGGTTCATCGTCAGGGTGTCGGCTTCGAGGTCGCCGCTGGGCACGTCGTTCCAGGCCGGCATCACCTCGACGTCATAACCATCGCGCGTCACGCGGGTGACCACCGGCACGATCTTCGCCCGGCCCAGACGCGCCAGTCGCGATAAAGATGTGACCGTGCAGGCCGGCACCCCATAAAACGGCACAAAAATCGATTCGGCCAGGCCGTAGTTCATGTCCGGCAACAGGTACAGCGCCGCGCCCTGGCGCACCGCTGCGATCACCGGCTTGGGGCCGTCGGCGCGGTCAAACAGGTTCACTTTGCCAAAACGCAGGCGCCCGGCCTTGACCCAGTTGTCCACCTGCGCATTGGACTGGTGGCTGTAGATCGAAATGTGCCAGCGCTTGACCATCAAGGCCAGCGCCATGCCGCCGGCGTCGAGGCCGACAAAATGGGGCGCAAAAATCACCGTGGGCTGGTCGTTGCTGATGCCCTCCAGCGCGCCAAAAAGACGCAGGCGTTTCTGCAAGACGGCTGGCGATGCATGCCAGAGCCAGCTGCGGTCCAGCCAGGCCTGGGCGAAGTACACAAAATGCTCAGAGGCCACCTCATCGCGCTGTTTGTCACTCCATTGGGGGAAACACAGGCGCAGGTTGGCCAACACCACCTTGCGGCGTGAACGCACGGCCAGGTACAGAAAACGACCCAAAAACCAGCCCAGCACGCGAATCGGGCGCAGCGGCATCAAGGCCAGAAGGCGCATGGCCAAAATGCCGCCGTGGCTCAACACAAAGCTCAGCATGCGTTGGATCACGGTTCGACCTTGGGCTGTTTATAACGCGCGTAACCCCACAAATACTGCTGGGGGCAGGTGCGGACCAGTTTTTCCATCGCGGCATTGACCTGGGCGACCGCGCCTTCGAGGTCGGGTGCCAGACCTTCGCCCGCTGCCGCCAAAAGTGGCAATACATGAACTTTGTAGCCCCGGCCCCACGCCTTGCGCTCGCCCCAGGCTACCAAAATGATCGCCTGCGTCTGCAAAGCCAAACGCACCGCCAGTGTCATGGTGTAAGCCTGCCGGCCGAAAAACGGGGACCAGATGCCCTGCCCGGCCGGCGGGACCTGGTCAGGCAGCAGCCCCACACATTCGCCGTTTTTCAGGGCCTTGATGAGCTGCTTCACGCCCGCCAGCGTGGTCGGCGCCGTCGAGAGCCCCGGGCGTTGGCGTGCCTGGGTCACGAGCCCGGTCAGCCAGGATTTGCGCGGGGGTCGAAAAAGCACTGTCATGGGTTTGCCGTGTTGTGTTGGCGTGGCTTGCCCATAACGCGCGGCATAGGCTTGCGCGGTCACCTCGAAACAACCCAGATGCGGCGTGAGAAACACGATGCCTCGCCCGCTGGCCAGTGCCGCGTCGATGTGGTGGGCACCCTCCCAATGGGCCTCAACCGGTTGGCCAAACCACAGCCGTGGCAACTCGGCGACTTGTTTGCCAGCCGCGCCAACGGCGCTGAACCACTGGCTGGCCCGCAAATTGGCCTGTCTTGTATTGTCCAAAAATCGTTGACGGTATGGGCCTGAACATGCAAACGCAAGCCATCCTAAAACCCATCCCACCGCGTGGGCTGCCCACAGCGGGAAGATGGAAAAAAATTTGAAGAGGCCAGACATCAGTCGGATAAAATGCGCGCTGTCGCTGAGTTACGGAACTACTTGCAGGGCGACACACAATTTGGCCGCTCCGGTCTGCAAAGATGGGGTGCTGCCATTGTGCCTTGCCACATTTCCAGCGGAAATGGGGCGAATCTGCTAAAGCGTTCGCCGACCGCTCCCAAGCCAGAAGCAACGCAAATCGATGGTTGTTTTTGAACTTGATTGTCTAATTTAGGAGCATTTTTATGGCGAACGATTTTCTTTTCACGTCCGAGTCAGTCTCTGAAGGGCACCCCGACAAGGTGGCCGACCAGGTGTCCGACGCGATCCTGGACGCGATCTTCAAGCAAGACCCCAAATCCCGCGTGGCCGCTGAAACCCTGTGCAACACCGGCCTTGTGGTGCTGGCTGGCGAGATCACCACCAACGCGCATGTGGACTACATCCAGGTGGCGCGCGACACCATCAAACGCATTGGTTACGACAACACTGAATACGGCATTGATTACAAGGGTTGCGCCGTGTTGGTGGCCTACGACAAACAGTCCAACGACATCGCTCAGGGTGTTGACCACGCCTCTGACGACCACATGAACACCGGCGCTGGCGACCAGGGACTGATGTTTGGCTACGCCTGCAACGAGACGCCCGAGCTGATGCCCGCGCCGATTTATTACGCGCACCGCCTGGTTGAACGCCAGGCGCAATTGCGCAAGAGCGGCAAGCTTTCGTTCCTGAGGCCCGACGCCAAAAGCCAGGTGACGATGCGTTATGTGGATGGCAAGCCGCACAGCATCGACACTGTGGTGCTCTCCAGCCAGCATGACCCGGACCAGTCTGAAACCATGACCAAAATGAAGGCCTCGTTCAACGAAGCCATCATCGAAGAGCTGATCAAGCCGGTGCTGCCGAAAGAGTGGCTGAAGAACACGCGCTACCTGGTCAACCCGACCGGCCGCTTCGTTGTCGGCGGCCCGCAGGGCGACTGCGGCCTGACTGGCCGCAAGATCATTGTGGACACCTATGGAGGCGCCTGCCCGCACGGCGGTGGCGCGTTCTCAGGCAAAGACCCGAGCAAGGTAGACCGTTCAGCCGCGTACGCTGCGCGGTATGTCGCCAAGAACATCGTGGCCGCTGGCCTGGCCAAGCAGTGCCAGATCCAGGTGGCCTACGCCATCGGCGTGGCCAAACCGATGAACGTGACCGTCTACACCGAAGGCACCGGCATCATCAGCGACGACAAAATCGCCGCCCTGGTGAACGAACACTTCGACCTGCGCCCCAAAGGCATCATCCAGATGCTGGACTTGCTGCGCCCGATTTATGAAAAGACTGCGGCTTACGGCCACTTCGGTCGCGAAGAGCCGGAATTCACTTGGGAGCGGACGGACAAAGTGAATGCGCTGAAAGCCGCCGCCGGGCTGAAATAAGGCATTGAAAGCCAGCCCGACACTGGCAGACCTGCGCCGCCACGCTGTGGCGCGCAGCCTTTTTGCGCCGACGACGCTGAAGCGGGCCATCAGCCGGCTCGGGTTTGTGCAGGCAGACCCGATTCGCGCGCCCGCCCGCGCGCAGGATTTGACCTTGCGTCAGCGGGTATCCAATTACCGGGCTGGCGATCTTGAAAAGCGCTACCCAAGCCTGGATCTCGAAGAAGATTTCTTCGTCAACTATGGCTATTTGCCCAGCGCCACACACGCGCTGATGCACCCGCGCACGCCGCAAAAGGCGTGGAGCAGGGCCGATTCAACAATCGCCAGCAACATCCTGGCTTTTGTGCGCGAGCGCGGCATTGTGCACCCGCGTGATGTCGACGCCCAGTTCGCCCAAGGCAAGGCCAGCAACTGGTTTGGCGGCTCTTCCAGGGTGTCAACGCAATTGCTCGACCGCATGCATTTCTGCGGCATGCTGCGTGTCGCCCGGCGTGAAAACGGTACCCGACTGTTCGCCCAGCGCGAGGCAGCCGCCGCACCGCAAGATCCCCAAAATGCGATGGATGCGCTGGACAGGCTGGTTAACGTGTTCGTCCACACCTACGCGCCCCTGCCGGCGGCATCGTTGGGGCAATTGTTGAGCCGACTTATGGTTGGCGCGCCACAATGGCAAACCCTGCGCGCCGCTGCCTTGCAGCGTGCCAAGGCGCGGCTGGCCCAGACAACCGTTGACGGCACCGTCTGGTACTGGCCGAGGGACGAGCGCTTGCCACGAACAACGGCCATTGGGGACCGGGCGCGGCTGTTGGCGCCCTTTGACCCGGTGGTGTGGGACCGGCGGCGCTTCGAACTGTTTTGGGGCTGGGCCTACCGCTTTGAAGCCTACACCCCTGCGCCCAAACGAAAACTGGGTTATTACGCTCTGCCCCTGCTGTGGCGCGACGATGTGATTGGCTGGGGCAATGCGACGCTGGTTGCGGATGGCTTGAACGTCGTTATTGGCTTGATCGGTGGACAACATGCGGATTTACCGGCGCGCCAAACCGTGGACAGTGAGCTTCGCCGTGCTCTGGACGCGGAACTCGTGCACATGGCGGAGTTCCTGGACGTCGCGCCGTCTGGCTGGCGTCTGATCCGCCCCTGACGCTAACATTCACAACATGAAACTGTCGACGCAACGCTGGATTGACCGCTGGATCGGGCAACTGCTGTGCGCGATGGTGTCGTTGTGGGTTCGGGTTGCGCGTGTTTTCCGCGGTCCAGTTGAGCCCAACCCCAGCCCGCGCCACATCCTCATCATTCTGCTGTCGGAGATGGGCAGCATCGTCCTGGCCGGCCCGATGTTTGCCGCCCTGCGTCAAAAGTATCCGAGTGCCCGGTTGCACGTGTTGCAGCTCAAGCGCAATCAGGAAGTCGCCAAACTCCTGCAACTGGCCCATCCAGACGACTTCCACGCGCTGGACGACCGCTCGGGTTTCGGCCTGTTGGGCGACATATGGCGTGTACGCCGCGCCATGCAGGCCTTGCCCTTGGATGTGGTGATTGACTGCGAACTCTTCTCCCGCATTAGCAGTTTGATGGCGTTTCTCACTGGCGCGCCGCTGCGGGTGGGCTTCACGCCGCACACGCAGGAAGGCCTTTACCGGGGCAGCCACATCAACCGGGCGATCCCCTACAACCCTTATCAGCACATCAGCAAACAGTTTTTATCACTGGTGGATGCACTGGACGCCATTGACTTTGCAAGTATGCCGCGCCACAAGGCTGCAGAAGTTCGGCAGATGCCCTCCGACACGGCGCTGTCGGTCAATTTTTCCTTGACCGAGCTGGCGCAATACCGCAAAAAACTGATGGCCGATCACCCCGGCCTGTTGGGACGCAAGTTTGTTCTGCTCTATGCCGGCGGCGGGCTTTTGCCCGAGCGCGCCTGGCCGCTTGCGCACTACGTGCGGGTGGCGCGAGGCCTCTGTGAAGCGGGCCATGCGGTCGGTTTGATCGGCCTGCGTGAAGACGCTCCATTGGCCAAAG
Organism: Rhodoferax sp.; assembly: GCA_031379255.1. Classification (GTDB taxonomy): domain Bacteria; phylum Pseudomonadota; class Gammaproteobacteria; order Burkholderiales; family Burkholderiaceae_C; genus JANYCG01. The sequence continues at coordinate 6,008 of JANNEZ010000030.1, forward strand.
ACATCCAGCAGCAGACAGGCAGTCCGTACTGCGTGGACCTGACCGGTTATACGCGCTCGATCCGTGAGTTGTTGATGTTGTTCCACAGCGCGGACCTGCTCATCACGAACGACGGAGGTCCGGGCCACTTTGCCAGCCTCACGCCCATTCGCGCCTTTGTTTTCTTCGGCCCGGAAACCAGCAAGCTCTACGGACCACTGGGAGCGCGCGCGAGCACCTATGAGTCGGGCATTGCCTGCTCGCCCTGCCTCTCGGCCTACAACCACCGCCAAACCTTTTGTGACGGTGACAACCAGTGCCTCAAACGCATTGCGCCCGATCCCGTGCTGAACGACGCCCTGGCCGCTCTGGCCTGATTCCTGGTTCGCCCGGCGACAATGTGCTCATGCGCATCCCTGCTTTGGTCCGGTGGTTACAGAATTTCCGTTACATCAAGTTCGGCATCGTCGGCGCCAGTGGTACGGCGGTCAATATCGCGGTTCTGCATCTGGCGCAGTCCTACCTGTTTGACTGGATCGGTCTGGAGAAAATTCGACTGGCAGCATCACTGGCATTGGCCATCCTGATTGCCACGCTGAGCAATTTCACCTGGAACCGGCTCTGGACCTGGGCCGATCGTCGCGAAGCGCTGGCGATCGAGATGGGCGCACCCAAAGAGCCGCTGTCCAAACGACTGACCGTGCAGTTTGGACGCTACTGCATGGCTTCGTGGTTTGGCATGGCGTTTCAGTTCGTCGCCACAATCTGGCTTGCCC
>JANNEZ010000040.1:0-4527 GCA_031379255.1 Rhodoferax sp.
GGTCGGTCTATTTACATTCCGATTGGGAATCTCAATGCTTCCGAAATTGAGTTTGTAACACTTTTAAGAATCTTTAAACTTTGCAACTTATTGTGCCTAACACTGCTCACCCGAGAAGTCAAAACCATGCTGGCCTCCGACACCGACCGACAAGGCGCCCCCGCATGAGAACCGTTGCCATCACAGGTGCTACGGGGAAGTTCGGGCGTGCTGTCCTTGGTCAGCTGGGGCCACTCTTGCCCGCCGATGTGCGTGTGCGGGCCTGCACCCGCGACCCAGACCGGTTCGATCAACGCGAGGCCAGGGTGGACGAGGTACTCCGTGCGGATTTCGCCGACCCAGACTCGCTGGACATTGCGTTTCAAAATGTTGACACCTTATTGCTAGTGTCGATCGAAGGCGATGATGGCTTGCGGGTTCGTCTGCACGAGCAGGCGACTGCTGCTGCTGCCCGCGCTGGCGTGCGTCGCATTATCTACACCAGCTTTTTCGATGTGGCACCTGAGTCGCCTTCTGTGGTCGCACGCGTGCATCGGTTGTCCGAGGAGGCCATACGCAACTCGGGCTGCTCGTACACGTTTCTGCGAAACGGCCCTTATGTTGACAACATTGCCTTGTCTATCGCGGAGGCAGCGCGAGAAGGTAGCATTTTCCGCATGGCCAGTGGTGAGACGCGTATGCCTTTCATCGCGCGGGCGGACCTGGCTCTGGCTGCGGCTAGCGCCCTGACGGACACCCCCAACGGCAATGAAACCTACCGACTCAGCGGTCCGGAACTGCTGACCTATCAGGGGTTGTGCGACCTGGTTGGAGCGACTGTCGGTGCACCGGTGCGCCACGTCACTATAAGCGACGATGAATACCGCGCCGAGCTGGCTGCGCAAGGCCTGTTACCAGCGCTCAAGGATCGCCGTATTGCTTATGTTCAAGCGATGCGCATGGGTTTCATGACCGCGCTCACCGAAGATTTCCAGCGTCTTGTTGGCCGGGCACCGCGCGCTATGCGCGAGATCGTCCCGGGGCTTGACCTCACAACGGGCCAGGCTGCGCACTGAGCCCAAGCCCATCTCATGTTTTTAAATTAAGGAGACACCATGGAATCACTGAACCGACGCGAATTCGCGACTAGCCTGGCGGCCACTGTTGCTGCGCTGGCTTGGCCCTCAATCGGGCATGCCGAGGAACCCATTCCGCTACTCAAAATACTGTTCGGTTTCCCTCCTGGGGGGGTGGGCGATCTAGTCACGCGTGGCGTTGGCATGAAGTTGACTCCCGAGTACACCAAATCGGCGATTGTGGACTCCAAGCCCGGCGCGGCCGGTCGTCTCATCATGGAGGCCGTCAAGTCCGCGCCCGCTGATGGCAGTGTGGTTCTAGTAACGCCCTCATCGGTGGTCTCAATGTACCCCCATGTTTACACCAAGCTTAGCTACGACCCTTTTACAGATATGACTCCTGTCAGCACCATCTGCGAGTTCGTTCATGCGCTGGCGGTTGGCCCTGGCGTTCCTGAATCGGTCAAGTCACTGCCCGACCTCATTGCATGGTTCAAGGCTAATCCGGACAAGGCTAGCGTAGCAAACCCTGGCGAGGGCTCTTTGCCGCACTTTCTTACGATGCTTCTTTCCAAGTCTATCGGTCTGAAGATCGAGGCGATTGCCTATGCTGGCGGCCCGCCCGGCGTGAGGGACACGATGGGTGGTCAGGTTCCCGCGATGATCGCCAATGAGGCTCAGTTCATCAACCTGTATCGTGAAGGCAAACTGCGTCTGTTGGCAACCTCGGGTGCGCAACGATCCCAGTTTTCTCCCAACGTCCCGACTTTCGCAGAGCAAGGAATCCGCAACATTCAGATAAGTGAATGGATCGGGATGTTTGCCCCTGCGAAAACGCCGGCGACCGTTACCGCCCGACTTAGTGCAGCCGTGAACTCCGCGCTAGCGCAGCCCGACTTGGTTGAGAGTTTTGGCAAATACGCCATTCGGCCGATTGCCAGCACGCCGGATGGACTTGGCAAGCGCTTGAAGGCCGACTACGACTTTTGGGGTCCCACCATCAAGTCCACGGGCTTCTCACAGTTGTCGTGAGGGTCGCTATTGTCGGTGTCGATGCCATCGGCGGCTTCATCGGTGCCAGCTTAGCTTCTGACAAGCAATGCGAGGTGAGCGAGTTTTGCTCAAGCGCGACGCGAGAGGCAGCCGCCTTCGGCCAGCGCCTTGGCTGTGCCATCCAACAATGCCGGCAAGACCGACACGCGGTTACGGCCAAATTGAGCGCTTACAATACTTCGATGCTGCAAGACGCTAAAGCTGGGCGTGCCATTGAGCACGACAGCATCGTTACTAACGTGCATGAGATGGAGTTACGACTGAGCCCGCGAACACCAAAAATTGATGCGCTGCTGGGTATGACCCGCTTGTTTGTTCGAACTCACAAGCTGTACCCCCGAGGCTCAACTTTGACGCCCAACCTTACCAAGATCAAACCGGCACTGCATTAAACCACCATGAATTCAATATCTCTCCCTCAAAACGCGACAATCCGCGAAGTGGGCTTGCGCGACGGCCTGCAAAGTGTTCAGACCATTTTGCCCACAGCACAAAAAATGGAATGGGTGCGCGACGCTTTCGCTGCAGGGCAGCGCGAGATTGAAGTGGGGTCTTTTGTGCCGCCCAAGCTCATGCCACAACTCGCCGACACTGGGGACGTGCTGGCCTATGCCAAAACCTTGCCCGGTCTGTTTGCGTCAGTGCTGGTACCCAACCTCAAAGGTGGCGAGCGTGCGGTTGCAGAGGGCGCAGACCTGATGATCGTGCCATTATCGGCCAGCCTCGCGCACAGCCTTGCCAACCTGCGCAAAACACCGGATGAGGTCGTGGCTGAGCTTGCCCGCATCCGAGCGGCGCGGGATGCATCCGGCAGCAAAACCCTTATCGAAGGCGGTGTGGGCACGGCTTGGGGTTGTACCCTGCAAGGCGAGGTGAAGGTTTCTGAAGTCTTGCGGCTGATGCAGGCCCTGCTGGACGCGGGGGCAGACCGTGTGAGCCTAGCGGATACCGTGGGTTATGCCAATCCGCGCAGCGTCAGCACGCTGGTGGAGCAGGCGATGAAAATTGCAGGCGACCGATTTTGCTGCGGCCACTTTCACGACACACGCGGCTTGGCCCTGGCCAATGTGTTCGCTGCCCTGCAACAGGGTGTGACGCGGTTTGACGCGTCGCTGGCCGGCATTGGGGGCTGCCCACATGCGCCGGGTGCCAGCGGCAACGCGTCAACCGAAGACTTGGCCTTCATGCTGGAAGCCGGCGGCATAGATACTGGACTGGACATCAGAGCCTTATTGACCTTGCGCGCCAAAGTGGTGGGCTGGCTGGCTGGTGAGGCCACCCATGGTGCGATGTGGCGCGCGGGCCTGCCTAAAAATTTCACGCCTGCCTTGGTGCGTTGACCCAGTATGACCCCGCTACCCCAAGGAGAAAAACGAATGAATGAATCCGCCATCGCCACCGCCACCAAGGCCCTGCCCCTTGAAGGTCTTCGCGTGATTGAATTCACCCACATGGTAATGGGGCCTACCTGCGTCATGATCCTGGCCGATTTAGGTGCCGAAGTCATCAAAATCGAACCCCCCGGCGGCGACAAAACTCGCAATTTGCCAGGCCTGGGCATCGGTTTTTTTCGCAGCTTCAACCGCAACAAAAAAAGCGTGGTGCTTGACATCACCGCCTCTGAGGGGCAGGCGACCGCCAAGGCACTCATTGCCACCTGTGACATCTTGCTCGAGAACTTCCGCCCCGGCCTGATGAGCAAACTGGGGCTTGACTACGAAAGCCTCAAAACCGCCCACCCACGACTGATCTATGTGAGCCACAAAGGCTTTTTGCCCGGCCCCTATGAAAACCGTCTCGCGCTAGATGAAGTGGTGCAAATGATGGGTGGCCTGTCTTACATGACAGGCCCAGAGGGCCGCCCCTTGCGCGCGGGCACCTCAGTGAACGACATCATGGGCGGCATGTTTGGTTCCATTGGGGTTTTAGCGGCATTGCGTGAGCGTGATACAACTGGGCTGGGCCAGGAGGTTCAAAGCGCGCTGTTTGAGAACTGCGTGTTTTTGAGTTCCCAGCACATGCAGCAGTTTCAGATGACCGGCGAGCCACCGCCTCCCATGCCGTCGCGCATCTCCGCATGGAGCGTGTACGACGTGTTTACGCTGGATCAGGGCGAGCAGTTGTTCATTGGTGCAGTCAGCGACAAGCAATGGTTTACGTTGTGCCATGTGCTTCGCAGCGACGAACTGGCGCAAGATCCTCGCCTACAAACCAATGTTCAGCGCGTCGCCGTACGCCCCGAATTGTTAGTGCGTTTAGGCGAGATCCTCCAACACCGGCAGGTAGCCGAGTTGTCGTTCAAACTGGAAGCAGCAGGCGTACCCTACGCGCCCATCATGCGTCCTGACCAATTGGTGACAGACCCACATCTGCTAGCCAGCGGCGGCCTTGTACCCATGAAGACCGACGACGGTGGCAC
>JANNEZ010000046.1:0-2455 GCA_031379255.1 Rhodoferax sp.
GTGCCATGCCAATGCCGCGCTCTTTAATGCGCTGGCGGAAAACCGGCTCATCTTCGGCATAAATGCCAAAGCTAAAGTACTGCAACTGTTTGCGTTCGCCCGCCTGCAGCACAGACGCCCAGCAGTGCGGATGGCCAAAGGTGTACAGGTCCAGCCGGGCCTCTGCATCGGCCCCTGACCGGCGCACCTCCAGGCCAAAGGCAGCGTAGAACTTTTCGGCAACCTGAAGATCGGGAACGGTAAAAACAAAACGGTCCACCGAATGGACGGCGACAACGCCAGGGCGGCGCGAAACGGGTTGGGCAATGGCCTTCATGAAGTGCCTTGGGCTGGAATGAAAGAATTGGCGTTGCCGGTGACGGTGCCGAGAATTCCCACAGAAGCGGCTGGCCAAGCGTTGCCCCGCCATGCCACGTGCTGGTCGGGCCGGATCAGCGTAAAACGGGTGGGGTAAAGCTCGGCAATACCGGCTTCATGCGGTTGCAGCACCTTGAGCGGCACGCCGGCGTTTTGCGCCTGCACGCGGGCCTGGTCAATCGCTTCGGAGGGCGCATCTTTTGATACCAGCAGCGTGAAGTCGGCGCCAAAATGGTCAAACAGCGAGCTGCCGTCGTGCATCCAGGCATGCGGCGCCCGTGCACCGGGGCGCGAGGTAGGCACGTAGTTGACGTAGTCATGGCCCGGAGCGTGGCTGCCGTCGGGCACGATCACGGGAGAGTCGTCATACCGATAACCCAGCATCACGCCCAGCGTCGTGAATTCACGCATCTTGGTGGCCTGGATGCGCCCGCCGACCTCGCTGCGCAGGGCGACGCCGGCCTGGCTGTCGGCGTCCAGGCCGTCTTTCCAGAGCTGGTTGCCCAACATGGCGTGGTTGGCCACCGCCTCGTCCAGCACCATGTCGTGCACCGGCCGGCGTTCCCGCTCATAGCTGTCCAGCAACTGGCCGCCGCCCCAACCTTTGAGCACGGCGGCCAGTTTCCAGCCCACGTCGACGCCGTCGGCCACCCCCATGTTCATGCCGTAGCCGCCAAAGGGCGGGTGCAGGTGGCAGGCATCCCCCGCCAGAAAGACCCGGCGGTCGCGGTACTTGTCACCTAAAAATCGGCTGGCCACCCATTCGTCGGTGGAGAGCACTTCATAGGGCAAATCGATACCGGTTGCCTTGCGTATCAGCGCCGGTGCATCGGCGGTGTCGAGCTTCCAGCCTTCCTTTACACCGGTGGGCATGAAGAACCATTTGTCGCCCCGGTCCATCGGCCCGATCAGGCTCGGCGCGTCGCCGTTGACCTGCCAGTACATGATGGCGGGCCCCAGCGAGTGGGCCTGGGCCAGGCCGGGCGCGCGAAAAACGATGTTGTAGTTGCGTGATAGCCCGTAGGTTCCCTGCATGCGGGCGCCAATCGCCTCACGCACCTTGCTGCGGGCACCGTCAGCGCCCACCAGAAACCCGGCGTCAATGGTGATGTCTTCGCCTCGTACAAGATCCCGCGCCACCGCCTGCACGTGGTCGCCATCCTGGGTGAACGATGTCAGTTCGCAGTTGAAACGCAACTCAACACCCGGCAACGATTGCGCGTGGGCGCGCATGACTTCTTCCACCGTGTACTGCGGCACCCATTGCGCGTGCTCCGAATACAGCGGGTTGCGGCCGGGCGCGCAGTACATGGCATTTTCAAACCGGGTCAGCTCAAAACCGCCCAGGCGGGTGCAAAACACCACGTTAGAAGGGTAATCCATACCCAGGGGCGAGGCGGCGCGCAGCTTGTCGGCAATGCCCCAGCGCCGAAAGTGCTCACGCGTGCGCACATTGGTGGTCTTGGCGCGCGGCGCGTAACCGACGCGCTCATTGCGCTCGATCAGCAGGCAGGGGATCTGGCGATGGCCCAATTCGATGGCGAGCGCCAGGCCAACCGGCCCGGCACCCACAATCAGCACGGGTGTACGCCGCAAAGACTTATCCGCCATCACTTCTCCAGTGGTTGCGCCTGCAATGGTTTGTCAGGGCGTTGAACGGATTGTCGCGGTTTGCCCCTGGGCCAAGATGACTGAATCGATGGCGCACGACGGACTGGATCTGGCCTGGGGTTCTCCTACCCACCATGGACGCCCCCTCCCCCGGTAAGCACGGGTTCAACTGCTCAATAAAGCCCCGTCCACCACCAGGTCGGCCGCATTCACCAGACGCGATTCGTCTGAGGCCAGGTACACCACCGCCCACGCCACGTCGTCCGGCTCGCCCAGGCACTGGAAGGGGTGCAGGTCCTTCAGCGCCTGGATGGCGTTTTCCTTGCCTACACGTTTCACGGTGGCCCCTTCGGTGAGCGCGGTGCGGATGTAACTGGGGTGAATCGCATTGATGCGGATGTTGTAGCCCTTTTGGGCGCACTGCACGGCGGCCTGTTTGGTCAAGGTGCGCACGCCGCCTTTGCTCGCGCCATAGGCCGAACCCCCC
>JANNEZ010000423.1:0-9621 GCA_031379255.1 Rhodoferax sp.
GGCAACATTTGTTTTACTTTTATTATTTTGCACTTTTACTGGTTTTTTCTTGGTTGTTTACTAAAACGAATGCGCTACTCGTCAGATCAGAAAACCACCCACATCAGAATCGCCTTTCCAGTGATATGCAGGTTTTGGCTGCCATGTCGCAAACCACAAGCGTTTTGGCACCCTTGCTGTTGCTATTGGCTTGGAGTGTCATGGGTTCAACGTTATTTGCAGCTGATAAAAAAATGGTGCTTGAAAATTTTTCCATTTTCTACGCGCTTTTTGAAACCACTGTTTTAATTTATTTTTTTACAAGTTTTATTTGCCGAAGAAACTTTCATATTGTTGCCAGCTCACTGCTGATTGCATTTGATCTATTTATAGGCTTCAGGACTATCGGTGCCTTTGCATTGATTCTGGCCTTTACTTATTCCTTGTTCCTGAAACCGTCCATCAAAAATACTTTGCTTTTTGGTTTTATGTTGATTGCCGGGTATGCCGTGGCCAGCCTTTACAAGATCATCACGCTGGCGCTCAAGTACGGCGAAGCCGCGGGCAGCTTTCTGGCTTTGCTTGATTTCGACAGTATTATGGAATCCTTTTTGATAACCGAAAGTTTTACAACACAAGAAGTATTTGGAAAAACCATTTCCAGCAACCTTGCATTGCCTCTTGAATACTCACTTGAAATAATTCGAATTCTTCTACCCGGTGTTAGCAATATGTTATTAGGAAAAGGTTTGGGATTCAACGATTATTATCAAGATAAATTGTTTTCCCATATTCCTTGGGGTTTGGGTAGCAATGTCTGGGCTGAACAATATGCCATATGGGGTTGGTCCGGCCCCTTGGTCTTGGTTTTTACATTGTTTTTATTGCTTTTCTATTTAAATAAAAAAACTTTTCAGTGGTATTCAAGAGATCAGATTCACAATCTCTCGGTGACTCTTTTTGCTGCGGCACCGTTTTATTTTTACATACATAGAAACGATTTTCTTTTTCAATTAAATATCACCCGGAATTTTCTGGTTATTTGGGTTCTCATCTATTTTCTTGCCAAGTATGTATCTCCTGGTTTCAGAAAATATCTGCGCAATAAAACGTGAATATCTTATTGATGGTGAGTTCCATGGGCGCTGGGGGCGCCGAACGGGTGGCCGCCAATCTGTGCAATGGCTGGGCTGCTCGTGGTGATACTGTGACTCTCGTGGCCACTTATTCCAGGGGCGGGGGCAACGTCTATGGGTTAAACGCTGGCGTCCGTTTCATCTATCTGGCGGACAAGGTTGCAGCGTCAAGGCTGCACTCGTGGATGCAAGTGCGGCGGTTCTGGGCGCTCAGGCAATTGACGAAAGACGCAAAAGCCGACGTGGTGGTTTCCTTTTTGACCAATGTGAACGTAGCCAGCATCGTGGCTACCGTGGGCTTGCGAATTCCCACACTTGTTGCCGAACGAAGTTATCCCCCAAAAATGCCCATCCCGTTTAGTCTGGCTTTGTTGAGAAAGCTGACCTACCCACATGCGGCCCGTGTTGTGATGTTGACCCAGCTCGGACTCAAGTGGCTTCACTCGGCAATCCCTCGCGCAGCGGGTGAAGTGGTGGGAAACCCCGTTGTTTACCCTCTGCCAGTGGGCGAACCCGCCTGTGCTGTAAGTGCGGTAGTTCCTGCTGGCCGTCGTCTTGTGATTGGTGTGGGTCGCCTCGCGCAAGAGAAGCAGTTTGATCACCTGATACAGGCGTTTGCGAACCTCGCACCGCATTTTCCGGATTGGGTGCTGGCCCTAGCCGGCAGTGGCCCAAAAGAGGAGGAATTACAGCGCCTTGGTCGCCAGTTGGGAGTTTCCGACCGTGTGTATTTTCCAGGGCGCGTTGGCAATTTGGGTGACTGGTATGCGCAGGCTGACCTGTTTGTACTTTCATCCAGTTTTGAAGGGTTTCCCGGCGCACTGGTGGAGGCGATGTCGTATGGCTGTGCCGTGGTGAGTTACGAATGCGCGTCAGGGCCTGGTGAAATCATTCACCACGGCGAAGATGGTCTGTTGGTTGACCCAAAGGCTGGTATTGCGTCACTTGGAGATGCCATGAGAACCTTGATGGCCGATGATGCCAAACGGGAACGCCTTGGAAAGGCGGCAGAAGCAGTGCGCGAGAAGTACAGCTTGCCAAATACCTTGGCACAGTGGGACCGAATTTTTGACGCTGTCAAACAAGTCCGGCGTGGTCAGCGTACTTAAGTTATGCGCGTATTGCACGTTATTGTCGGGTTAAACGTTGGTGGTGACGAACTCATGCTAAAGCGCCTTGTCGATTCCGGAACGCCAAACAACGAAATACAGCATTCGGTTATTCCTCTAACTGACTTGAGAACATTGGGGCCGAAATTACAGGCTATCGGAGTGCCTATTTCAGCCATTGTTCTCCTTGCAATAACTTTTTTCATCTTCATTAGCGAGTCATTGGGTATTTTGCAGGTAAAACCCGTATCGGTGTTTGTGAATTTATTTATTTAAGGCTTGCTGGTTGGATTGTTATGAGGTACAGAAAAGATATTCAAATATTGAGGGGAATAGCCGTAGCCCTGGTGGTATTTTTTCATTTGGAAATTCCGGGCTTTGCGAGTGGCTTTCTGGGGGTTGATGTTTTTTTTGTAATTAGCGGTTATCTGATGGCCGTTATGTACGATCCAGCGAAGAAGCGTGAATTTTTTGTCAAACGGGCGAGGAGGCTTCTTCCAGCTTATTTTTCGACCGCGCTGGTTACTCTGATAGTTGCCGTCTTTGTGACTACTCCAAATGATTTTTGGCAAGTATCCACTCAGTCCATGTATGCATTGGTGTTTGCGTCAAATATAGGCTACTGGCTGGATAATTCCTATTTCGACAAAGCCGCATTTAAACCACTACTGCATTTGTGGTCTCTTGGTGTAGAAATTCAGTTTTACCTATTGATTCCTGCTCTTTATTGGATTTTTAGCAGATTAAGACGTGGTTTTGCTTTAATTTATCTTATTTCGATTGGATTATGTTTTGCAGTTGTAGGTATTTCGCCAAAAACCTCCTTTTTTTGGTTGCCTTTTCGACTCTGGGAATTTCTTACCGGGTTTGCGGTTGTGCATTTCGCGCTGAATCAACAAAATCACTTGCGCGCAGTGTCCAAATGGATTGGCTTCGCGGCATTGATGGCAATAGTATGCATTCCAGCACTTAAGGTGGATGGAATGGCGGCGGGATTCATGTTGGGGCACCCGGGCATTAGTGCCTTATTAATCGTTTTCGCTTCTGCCTTAACTTTGGTGTTCGGTCTACCTATGGTGGTATTGAACAATCCAATTTCTGCACTTCTTGAAAAAATTGGAGATTATTCTTACTCTATTTATTTGGCACATTTCCCGGTCATTGTTTTATTTCTCTATCAGCCTTTCTCAGGCACTGTCCTAAAGACAACCAATTGGGTGCAATTCATCACGGTAATACTCATGGTGATATGCACATCCATTCTTTTCTTCAAGTATGTTGAGATGCCATTTCGCGCAAACCGATCGGCGGCAACTTTGGTTCTTGTGTCTATCGGAGCCGTATTAGCGGTTAGCCAAATTGGTCTTTTGGCCCAAAAGGCTCTCATCCCTGAGGATGAAATGCAGATTTATCAAGCATGGTCAGACCGCGACGGTTATCGATGTGGAAAGATCAATCGCATTCTTGATCCGAAGGGTGTGTCGTGTGAGATTACCAAAATCATTCAGACTCCCAAGCACAGGGTGCTTCTAGTCGGCAACAGCCATGCGGATTCGATCAAAACCAGTTTTGCTGAGGCAGCTTATAGAGGCAACGTATCGGTCTTCTTCTGGGTTGAGAATGATCCGTTGATGAAAGGCGGTGCGGTACCCCTAGATCTCATCGCGGAAGCCAAGGCACGAAGAGCCGGGACCATCGTGTTGCATTTTTCGCCCAACAGTGTCGACAGCGAGGTTCTTGCCACATTGGATTTTCTGGCGCGGGAAAATCAGATTCGGCTGTCCTTTATCATGCCGGTTCCAATTTGGGATCAACATGTACCGATGGCACTTTGGAAAAGCTTGAAACACAAAGAAGAAACTCCTTCCAATAACTTTTCGGCTTACCAACAATTCAACCGTGGCTTGATTGATGGCTTTTCCAAAATCAAAGATGGCAATTTGAGGATTTACCAAGTCGCCGGTATTTTCTGCCAGCCCAATTGTTTGCTGACCTCGAAGGGTGGAGTACCACTGTATTTTGACAATGGTCATTTGACTCTCACGGGCAGCCGTATGTTGCAGGGTGTCTTTGACCACGTAATTGCGGATTTGCCGTGACCAGTTTTGATTGGGAATTCACCGTTTGAAGGTCTTACACATCATCGTGGGTTTGAACGTTGGCGGCGCGGAATTGATGCTCAAACGCCTTATCGACTCGGGCATTCAAAATGGGAATGTTCGGCATTCCGTCATCTCGCTAACTGACCTGGGGCCGCTGGGGACCCAATTGCTGGCGGCCGGGGTATCTGTACAGACTCTTGGTTTGAAAGCCCTTTACGCCATACCTGTGGCGCTGCTACGTTTGGTGCGAATGTTGAAGGCCAGCCGCCCTGACATCGTGCAAACCTGGATGTACCACGCCGATTTGCTGGGAGGGCTAGCCGCCAGGCTGGCCGGTATTGAAAGGGTCATCTGGGGCGTTCGCACAACCGATGTGGCAGCAGGCGGCAGTCGCTCGACGCTGCTCGTGCGCAAAGCGTGTGCTGTGTTGTCGCATCGCCTACCAGCGGCCATTGTGTGTGCTGCTGAGGCGTCCAGGTTGACCCACATCAGCATCGGTTATGACCAAAGTCGCATGGTGGTGGTGCCCAACGGCTTTGATTTTTCGCAATTGGCTGCCCGGTTTTCGCAGCGGCAGGTTTTACGCGCCAAATGCAGTTTCGAAGCCGGTGAGCTCGTGGTGGGTTGCCTTGGCCGCTTTCACAGAGCCAAAGATCAGGAGAATTTCATTCTTGCAGCAATGGCGGTTGCGGCTGCCCATCCCACGGTCCGTTTCATGATGGCGGGCAGGGGCCTGGATGCCAGCAATACCGAGCTGGCCCGCTGGATAGCGGCCACTGGTTTTGCCCACCGCTTTGTACTGCTGAATGAACGCTCAGACGTTGCGGCCTGTCTGGCCGCCATGGACGTCTTTTGCCTGTCGTCCCGTACCGAAGGGTTTCCCAATGTGGTGGCAGAAGCAATGGCCATGGCCCTCCCCTGTGTCGTGACCGACGTTGGCGACGCAGCCCTGTTGCTGAATGGCAATGGCGTGGTTGTGCCCAAGGAAAACCCTGCCGAGTTGGCGCGAGGCATCAACTCCTTGCTGGGCATGAACCCGGAAGAACGCAGAAGCCTGGGGCAGCGCGGCGGTACCCACGTCCGGCTTGAATACTCGATTGACAGAACCCGTGAGCGTTTTGAGGCCATTTATCGCGAACTGATGAACAGGGAGCACCGCTGATGTGTGGATTTGCCGGGTTTTTGGGCCCGCTGAGGTCAGGCAACGCCAGCGAAGACTTGGCGACACTGGAACGGATGGGCAGTGCCATTGCCCACCGTGGTCCGGACGACTCAGGCCTGTGGGCTGACTCAGCTGCCCGCATTGGTTTGAGCCATCGGCGCCTCGCCATCGTCGACCTTACCGCGGCCGGGCACCAGCCCATGCATTCCGCCAGTGGCCGTTATGTGCTGGCCTTCAATGGCGAAATCTACAACCACATGGATTTGCGTGCCGAACTGGACAAGATGGGGTTGGCACCCGCCTGGCGCGGCCACTCGGACACTGAAACCCTGCTGGCCGGCTTCGCTGCGTGGGGTGTGCCTAAGACAGTCGAACGCGCCATTGGCATGTTTGCCATGGCGGTTTGGGACCGCGAAGACCGCAAACTGACCCTGATTCGTGACCGTCTGGGGGAAAAGCCCCTTTATTACGGCTGGCAGGGCCAGGGGGATCAAACGGTACTTCTGTTTGGCTCCGAATTGAAGGCGCTCAAGGCTCACCCGGCATTCAACGCGAGCGTAGACCGCAATGCGCTTTGTCTTCTGATGCGCCACAACTATGTGCCAGCGCCGTATTCGATTTACCAGGGCATCCTGAAACTTGAACCCGGTTGCCTCGCGACGCTGGCGCTGGACGGCGCCGATGCGGCCCTTACCCGTTATTGGTCTGCGGCAAATGTGGCCACTTCTGGCGTAGCCAAGCCTTTTGCTGGCGACCCGCAACAAGCGGTTGACGAGCTGGAAATTCTGCTGAGGTCAGCCGTCAAGCACCAGATGATGTCGGACGTGCCGTTGGGCGCTTTCCTGTCGGGTGGGATCGACTCTTCGACCGTTGTCGCGCTGATGCAAGCACAGTCCAGCCGCCCGGTTCAAACTTTTACGATCGGCTTCAATGAAGAAGGTTTCAATGAAGCGGAGCATGCCAAAGCCGTAGCGGGCCATTTGGGCACTGACCATACCGAGCTGTATGTGAGCGCGCAACAGGCGATGGAGGTCATCCCCAATCTCCCGAAACTGTATTGCGAGCCGTTCTCGGACTCGTCACAGATTCCGACTTTTCTGGTGTCTCAACTGGCCCGCCGCAAAGTCACTGTGTCGCTCTCAGGTGATGCGGGCGATGAGCTTTTTTGTGGTTATAACCGCTACATGCTGGCGAACCGGGTTTGGCAAAACCTGTCAGCGGTGCCCTCAGGCATTCGCCGGATGGCAGCCAGCGGCATCTCGGCTTTGCCACCTCAGCGCTGGAACATGTTGGTCAAACCGTTTCAAGCGGTGTTGCCCCACAACATGCGACATGTCAATGCGGGCGACAAACTCCACAAAGCGGCCGGTGTGCTGGCATCGCAAAACTCTGACTCCTTGTATCTGGGCCTGGTTTCGCACTGGGACAATCCTTCAAAATTGGTGGTCGGCGGTCTGGAGCCCCCGACCTGGCTTCAGGGAAAAACACCGGCTCTGACCGGGCTCGGTCCCATCCAGCGCATGATGGCTCTCGATACGATCACCTATCTTCCAGACGATATTCTGGCCAAAGTAGATCGCGCGGCAATGGGCGTGTCGCTGGAAAGTCGCGTGCCGTTTCTTGACCACCGAGTCGTGGAATTCGCCTGGCGCCTGCCACAAAACCAGAAGCTGCGGGAAGGGCAGACCAAGTGGGCCTTGCGGCAAGTGCTGTATCGCCACGTGCCAAAAACATTGATTGAGCGCCCCAAGATGGGTTTTGGCGTTCCGATTGGCGAATGGCTACGTGGCCCGTTGAAAGACTGGGCCGAATCTTTGCTGGACGAAACCCGCCTAAAACAGGAAGGATTCTTCAGCCCCGCTCCCATCCGGGAAAAGTGGACAGAGCATTTGTCAGGGGCGAGAAACTGGCAAGGTCATTTGTGGGATGTGTTGATGTTTCAAGCTTGGCTGGAAAAGGAAAAAGTTGTATGAGCATTGCACGATCTGTCATGAACCTGAACGTCCGGTTGAGTCAGTGGTTTGACCGAACATTCATGCCTGTCGACTACCTCAAGGACGGGAATCAGGATTTCATCAAGGAGTTTGCCCCTGGCTATCTGAAGAGCGGCCAGAAGATCTATGACGTAGGCGGCGGCAAACAGCCTTTCGTCTCTCTCGACAGGAAGGCAGCCAGTCACCTGACGGTTGTTGGCATTGACATCAGCGCACCCGAGTTGGCGAACGCGCCCGCTGGCGCTTATGACGAGTCCGTTTGCGCCGATATTGCGGAGTATCGGGGGCGCGGCGACGGCGACATTGTGATTTGCCAGGCTGTTCTGGAGCACGTCCAAAACACGGAAGGTGCCATGAAATCGATTGCGTCCATCTTGAAGCCCGGCGGACGGGCCTTGATATTTGTGCCTAGCCGCAATGCGGTTTTTGCGCGTCTGAACCTGGCGCTTCCCCAGACACTCAAACAAAAAATTCTGTTCGCAATTTACCCATCGACCCGCGCGGCCCAAGGTTTTCCAAGCTATTACCACCGTTGCACGCCCAACGACATGCTGGCAATGGCAAAAGCCAACAACATGACGCTGGAGACTGGCCGGTATTACTACATCAGCAGCTACTTCAGCTTTATGTTTCCCGTGTATCTGGTGTGGCGCGTCTGGATGCTTTTGTTCAAGGCAGCTGCCGGTCACCAGGCGGCCGAGACCTTTTCTTTTGCACTGATCAAACAACCCCAAGAGCAGGCTGCCTGACTGTTTTGTGGCTCCATTGAATCCGCAGCCGCGCAAGCCCAAAGTCCTGATCTGCCTGAACCTGGCCTGGAACCTCGTCAACTTCCGCTCCGGCCTGATCCGGGCGCTGGTGGACGCAGGTTACGAGGTGGTGGCTGTGGCGCCGCGTGACGGCTACGAGCCGCGCCTGGCGGCGCTGGGCTGCCGTTATGTCGAGCTGCCCATGGACAACCGGGGCACACACCCGGGGCGCGACCTGCTGCTGCTGCTGCGTTTTGTGCGCCTGTTGTGGCGCGAGCGGCCCGATGTGTACCTGGGCTACACCGTCAAACCCAATGTGTATGGTTCGCTGGCGGCCCGGTGGCTGGGCGTTCCGGTCATCAACAACATCGCCGGGCTGGGCGCCGTGTTCATCCAGGGCGGGCGGCTGGCCCAGGTGGTGCGCGGGTTGTACCGCCAGGCGCTGAAGTCTTCGCACAAGGTTTTTTTTCAGAACGACGATGACCGCCAGTTGTTCATCGACGGTGGCTTGGTCCGGCCCGAAATTGCAGATTTGTTGCCCGGCTCGGGTATTGACTTGGCGCGCTTTTCAGTGGTGCCGCCGGGAGCGCAAGCCCGGGGCGACGTGAAATTCCGCTTTCTGTTGATCGCCCGCCTGCTGCGCGACAAGGGCGTGGCGGAGTTTGTGCAAGCGGCGGCCTTGTTGAAGCCGCGCTGGCCGCAGGCCGAGTTTTGCCTGCTGGGCTTTGTGGATGCGCAAAACCCCACAGCGATCTCGCGGGCGCAGATGGACGCCTGGGTCGCCCAGGGCCATGTGCTTTACCTGGGCGTGAGTGACGACGTGCGCGCAGAGATAGCCCAGGCAGACTGTGTGGTGCTGCCCTCCTACCGCGAAGGCACGCCGCGCACCTTGCTGGAGGCCGCTGCGATGGGACGCCCGCTGGTGGCGACCGATGTCGTGGGCTGCCGCGACGTGGTGGATGACGGGCAAAACGGCTTTTTGTGCCAGCCGCGTGATGCAAATGACCTGGCTGCCAAGATGGCGCAGATGATGCGCCTTACCTCGCAACAGCGGCGTGACATGGGTTTGCGCGGCCGTGAAAAAATGGAGCGTCAATTTGACGAACGGATTGTTGTTGAAAAATATATTTCTACAATCAACGTAGTAATAAAAACAAGACTTAAGTCTCATAAATAATTTATTATTTGCTATTATTTTTATATTATTTTTGACTATTATTTAGTCATAAATTAATTTTTATTTCTTAAAATTATAGAATATTTGTGTTCCTCGCCTCCAAACTCCTCGCCTTCCTCACCCAACCCATCGCTTGGGCCATCCTGCTGCTGCTGGCGGGTTTGCTGGTGCTGCGGCGCGGGCGTAAAACCGGGCTGGCGCTGTGCTGGTCGG
>JANNEZ010000083.1:0-7699 GCA_031379255.1 Rhodoferax sp.
GATTGGCAGCAAGGCGGTTACGTTGCGCTTTGCGCCCAAGCAGGCGCCGCGGGTTGGCGAGACCGCATGGGTCACGGTTGATCCAGCGGCAGTCAACTTGTTTGATCCCAAGACTGAACAACGCATCAGCGCTTGACCGTCTTGCGGTAACCGTTATGAATCAACCGCTGGATATCAAAAGGCAAACCCTGCTTGATTTGTCAACCCCGCTGATCACTGCCCTGCGTGTCATCCCCGTGGCCGGCCGCGACAGCATGCTGCTGAACCTCAGCGGGGCCCACGGCCCCTTCTTCACGCGCAACCTGCTGATCCTGACCGACAGCGCCGGGCGCACCGGCATTGGCCAAGTGCCTGGCGGCGAGAAGATTCGCCAGACTTTGCAAGACGCCACCCCTTTGGTGGTGGGCCAGGCCCTGGGCTCACACCAGCGCGTGCTGGAGCAGGTGCGCCGCCAGTTTGCCGAGCGCGACGCCTGTGGCCGGGGCCAGCAGACCTTTGACCTTCGCACCACCATCCATGCAGTCACGGCCATCGAGTCCGCGCTGCTGGACCTGCTGGGCCAGCACCT
This sequence comes from Rhodoferax sp., assembly GCA_031379255.1. Taxonomy (GTDB): domain Bacteria; phylum Pseudomonadota; class Gammaproteobacteria; order Burkholderiales; family Burkholderiaceae_C; genus JANYCG01. The sequence continues at coordinate 569 of JANNEZ010000083.1, forward strand.
GGGCGTGCCGGTGGCGGCGCTGTTGGGCGAAGGCCAGCAGCGCGATGCGGTGGAGATGCTGGGATATTTGTTCTATGTGGGCAACAAATCTAAAACCAATCTGGACTACGTGAGCGACGCGGGCGCGGCCAACGACTGGTTCCGCCTGCGCCATGAAGAAGCGCTGACCCCCGAAGCCATCGTGCGCCAGGCGGAGGCCGTGCGCCAAAAGTACGGTTTCAACGATTTCAAGCTCAAGGGCGGGGTATTGCGCGGCGCAGAAGAAATCGAGGCCGTCACGGCTTTGCACGAGCGTTTCCCGCAGGCGCGGGTGACGCTGGACCCGAATGGGGGCTGGTTGTTCAAAGACGCGACCCGCCTGATGCGCGACATGCGCGGCGTCGTGGCCTATGCCGAAGACCCTTGCGGCGCTGAAGACGGCTTCTCGGGCCGCGAGGTCATGGCCGAGTTCCGACGGGAAACGGGCGTGCCCACAGCCACCAATATGGTGGCGACCGACTGGCGGCAATTGGCACATGCCTTGTCGCTGCAATCGGTAGACATTCCGCTGGCTGACCCGCACTTCTGGACCATGGCTGGCTCTGTACGGGTGGCGCAGACATGCCGCGACTGGGGCCTGACCTGGGGCAGCCATTCCAACAACCATTTCGACGTGTCGCTGGCGATGTTCACACATGTGGGTGCAGCCGCCCCTGGCAAAGTGACGGCCATTGACACCCACTGGATCTGGCAAGATGGCCAGCGCTTGACCAAAGAGCCGTTGCAGATCGTGGGCGGCCATGTGCAGGTGCCGAAGAAGCCGGGCCTGGGCATTGAGCTGGACATGGCTGAGGTAGAGAAGGCGCACCAGCTGTACAAGCGGCATGGACTGGGTTCGCGCGATGACGCCGCAGCCATGCAATTCCTGGTGGCCAACTGGAAGTTTGATCCCAAATGCCCCGCGCTTGCTCGATGACTGTAGCTCAGGCAGCGCCGATTTCCAAGACACCTTGAAATTCAACGAAACGGTGTCGCGGCTTCACAGTTGGCTTTCCGCCTATTTGGGTTCAGGGAATGTCGGTGGCCCGAGCCGGTAACTTGCCGGCGTGCGGCTGAGCTTGATAGGGGAGCCGATGCCGCTGTAGTCGCGGGAGTTTGAGCCTTCACCGAAGGTTTTCTTCACCACCATGTCGCGGTGTGCTGTGTGCGGGTGGGCAAGCGATTGCGCCACATCCAGAATGGGGGCGTTGGGCACGCCTTTTGCGTTGAGCCGCGCGGACAGGTCTGCGCAGGCAATGTGTTGTTGCGCCGCTTCGAGCTTTTGCTTGAGCGCTGCGCGATTGACCGAACGCAGGGCATTAGTCAGAAAAAGCGGGTCTCTCGCCAGGATTTCCGCACCGACGACAGCGCACAGGCTGGCGAATTGTTTGTCGTTGCCAACTGCCAGGAAGATCGGCTCGGTCTGTGTGGCGAAGGTGTCATAGGGGTAGATATTCGGGTGGGCGTTGCCGCTGCGTTGGGGCGTGCGCCCGTCCATCAGGTGGTTGGCGGCGTGCGGGTGCAAGAGCGAAATGCCGCAGTCGTACAAGGCTGCTTCCACAAATTGCCCCAGGCCGCTTTCTTGTCGTTCATTGAGGGCGAACATGATGCCCAGCGCCGCGTTCAGCCCAGTCACCATGTCCACCACTGGCAGGCCCACCCGCAGCGCGCCGCCACCAACTTCACCATTGACACTCATGATGCCCGAGAGCGCCTGGATGGCTGCGTCATAACCCGGCAAGCCGCCCAGTGGGCCGTCAGCGCCGAAACCACTGACGCGGCAAACCACCAGGCGCGGAAAACGCGTGTGAAGAACATCAAAGCCAAGGCCCCATTTCTCCATCGTGCCGGTCTTGAAATTTTCCACCAGCACGTCGGCATCTGCCAGAAGGGCCAACAGTTCGTCACGCGGGGCGGGTTGGGTGAGGTCCATCACACGGCCTGTCTTGTTGCGGTTCAGGCCGGTGAAATACGAGGAAACGCCGTCTTTGAACGGTGGGCCCCAGCCGCGCGTTTCATCCCCCTGGGGCGGTTCGATCTTCAACACGTCGGCGCCGTGGTCGCCCAGAATCTGCGTGCAATAGGGGCCGCCCAGCACACGTGAGAGGTCGATGACCTGGATGCCTTGCAGGCTGCCGGTATTGGGGATCATGGTGGTCTTTGGCAAACGGTTTCAAATGTTCGAACGTAACCAGTCAGCGCGCGGCGCTGCAGCGGTCTTCAACGTCGCGCACGAATTTCCTGATCTCCAGGGCGCAACGCTTGGGCTGATCGCTGTGCAGCCAGTGGCTGGCGTTTTTCATCTCCACCAGTTGCGCGCCCTTGATGTGGTCGTGCAGGATGCGGCCGTTTTGCGGCGGGATCAAGCCGTCTTCCTGCCCGTGCATCACCAGCGTGGGGCACTCTATGCGCGACAGCCGGCCAAAGGATGACCAGCCGATCAGGCCATACAGCTGCGCTTCGTAATCGCGTTTGGCGGGGTGGTTGGCAATGCGCACCAGGTGGTCTTCGTCGATCACCTGTGCGTCTGTGCTGGCGGCATAGGTGTGCGGGCGCATCAGCGCCAGCGCTTCCTCGATGGACACCTTCGATTTGTTGAACAAAAGTTGCCAGACTTCGTGCCGCGCCAGCACGGCATGGATGCTGCCGCAATTGGTGGCCATCAGGGTGAGCGAGCGCAAACGTCCAGGTTGCGACACGGCGAATTCCTGGGCGATCATGCCGCCCATCGAGAGGCCAAGCAGGTGGCAGGTGTCTTCGCCGGCGGCGTCCATCACGGCGGCGATGTCACTGGCCATGTCGGGCACGCGATGCACCACGGCCTGTGGCACTGTGGACTGGCCCATGCCGCGGTTGTCCATCAGAATGACGCGAAAATCGCGCGCCAGGAGCGGTGCGAGGCGGAACCACATGGCGGAGCTGCAGCCCAGGCCCATCACCAGCAGCAGGGGCGGGCCCTTGCCCACAGCGCTCCAATGGATGCGGGCCTGGCCGTTGTCAACAAATGCCATTCCGGGCTGCGCTCAGGTCAATCTGGCGGCGTGCAATTCAGAGGCATTCAATCGAGCTGGGTCACAAACTTGGTGTTGAGGTAGCCGTCAAACGTCTCCGTGCCGCCTTCGCTGCCGTAGCCGCTGTCGCGGATGCCGCCAAAGGGCGTCTCGGCCAGCGCCAGGCCGATGTGGTTGATCGACACCATGCCTGCGGCCAGGCCATTGGCGATTTGGTTGGCGTTTTTGCTCGAGGTGGTAAAGGCGTAGGAGGCCAGGCCAAAAGGCAGGCTGTTGGCGCGGGTGAGCACCTCGCCCAAGTCTTTGAACCGCACCATGCCGGCCACCGGGCCAAAGGGTTCTTCGGTCAGGAGGCGGCTGGCGGCGGGCAGGTTGGCCAGCACCGTGGGCGCGTAGAAGTTGCCGTCGCCTGGCATCGGCGCGCCGCCGGTGAGCACCTGCGCGCCCAGCGCCTGCGCGTCGTCGACGAAGCTGCCCACGGCCGAGACGCGCCGCGCCTGCGCCAATGGCCCCATCTGGGTGCCGGCGGCCAGCCCGTCGCCGACTTTCAAAGCCTGGGTTTTGGCAACGAATTCGGCCACAAACTTGTCGTAAACGCCCTCTTGCACATAAAAGCGTGTGGGCGAGATGCAAACCTGCCCGGCGTTGCGGAACTTGGAGGCGACCAGCAGGGTGCTGGCGCGCGCCACGTCAGCGTCGTCACAGACGATCACGGGCGCGTGGCCACCGAGTTCCATGGTGCTGCGTTTCATCAGCGAAGCGGCTTTGGCGGCCAGCATTTTGCCGACCGGCACCGAGCCGGTGAAGGTGATTTTTCGCACGATGGGCGAATTGAGCAGGTAGTCTGAAATTTCATTCGGCACGCCCCACACGAGGTTCAGGCAACCGGCCGGCAGCCCGGCGTCGTGGAACAGCTGGGCCAGCGCGACAACGGCGCTGGGTGTGTCTTCCGGGCCTTTCAGGATCACCGTGCAACCTGCGCCAATCGCGGCGCTTACCTTGCGGATGGCTTGGTTGAACGGGAAATTCCAGGGCGAAAACGCCGCCACCACGCCCACGGGCTCGCGCAGCACGAGCTGGCGCACGCCGTCGATGCGTGGCGGAATGACGCGGCCGTAAATGCGACGGCACTCTTCGGCGTGCCACTCGGCGTGCTCGGCGCAAAAGTTGATCTCCAGAACCGACTCGGCCAGCGGCTTGCCCTGGTCCAGGGTCATGTTGCGTCCAATGTCGTTGGCACGTTCACGGGCCAGCTCGGCCACTTTGCGCAAAACCTTGCTGCGCTCCAGGGGCGAGGTTTTGCGCCAGCTCTCGAAAGCCTTTTGCGCGCTGTGGAGGGCCAAGTCCAGGTCGTCGCGCGTGGCATGGGGCAACTGGCCGATCACCGCATTGGTGGCGGGGTTGACGATGTCCTGCGTCTTGCGGCCTGCGCCGTGGACGAATTGGCCATTGAGGTAGAGACTTTGTTGGGGGTACATGGGCATTCGCTTGTGAAAAATGTGAAATCAGGGGAACAAGAAATCAGGGGATCAAAACCGTGCGGCCAATCACCTGGCCATTGATCAGGTCTTGCAGGGCTTCATGGGCTTTGTCCAGCGGCCAGGTGAAGACGGGGATGGACTTCATGCCGGTTTTTCGCGCCAGCGCGATGGGTTCATGCAGTTCTTAGAGTGTGCCGGCATCACTGCCCTGGATGTTCAGGGGCCGCATCGGGATCACCGGCAGCGGCACAGTGATGTCGCCGCCCATCAGGCCGCAAATCACCACGTGGCCGTGGTGCATGACGCAATAAGAACGCATTGTAGTGTAAAAACTATTAAATTAAAATAATTGTCTAAATATTAAAATTAATTACAGCTAAATATATAGCAATTAACATAATTAATATGTGACTTTAAAACCATAAATTTAGTGCATCAAAATTAATAAATAAATAAACTAAACAGACCGCTGAGCCAACCAGTCATCAAGCGCTGGCCACATCCGCGTTTGCGCGCCGCGCCCGGCCACCAGACCCACATGCCCGCCCTTGAGGATGACCTCCTGCTTGTCCTTGCTGCCTGCAAGGGCCACCAAATCGCGCGACGACGCATACGGCGTGATGTGGTCCTCTTGCGCCAGCAGGTGCAAGAGCGGCATTTTGAGGTCGCCCAGCTGGGCTTTTTTACCGTTAAACACCCAACTGCCCTTGACCAGCCGGTTTTGCCGCAAAAACGCGTTCACCATCTGGCGGAACACGCCACCGGGGAAAGGAATATTGTCCTGCTCCCATTTGCCCATGCGCAGGTTGCTCACCACCACATCGCGGTTGTCCATGTTATTGAGCAGGTTCATGGCGCCCGAGACTTTGCCCAGCGGGCGCAACGCGCGCAGGGTGTTTTGCACCCAGTCGGCTGGCACGTTGCCGAACTCTGCCAGCAGCGCCTCTTCGTCAAAGTCGCTGCCCATCCAGGCTTTCAGCGACACCAAGCCATCGGCGTTGACCGGCGTGGCGATGCCGACGAAATTCTTCACCGGAGCGTATTGCGCTGTATTGGGATGCAGTGCCGCGTACAGGGCCGCCAGCAGGCCGCCGACGCAATAACCGACCAGCGAAAGCTCTTTGCTGCCGCTGTGTTGCAGCACAGCTTCGACACAGCGCGGCAGGCGGTCCAGCACATGGTCTTCGAGCGTGAGGTCTTTGTGCTCCTGGCGCGGGCTGCCCCATTCGATCATGTAGACATCGAACCCCTGCTGGAGCAAATATTCCACCATGCTCTGGCCGGGCACCAGGTCCAGGATATAGGGCTGGTTGACCAGCGAGGTCACGATGAGCACCGGCACCCGGTACAGGCTGTCGGCCTGCGGCGTGTAGTGGTTCAGCCGCATCGTACCCTCGGCGAGAATGGTCTGTTTGGGCGTGGTGCCCAGAGCGCCAGTCATTTCCGCGAAGTCTTCGCCGCCCAGGCCCATGCGTTCCAGCGCGATCTGCATAGGGCTGACAGGCAGCCCGGTGACGGTGGATTTGGCCATAGTCAGCTCTTTTTCCGGGCGCCAGACTTGGCAGTGGCGGGTTTCGCAGGCGGTTTTCGGTCGCGGCTGGGCGCTGCGGTTTTGGCCACCGCGCCCTGCTGTTGCAAAGCGGTTGTCAAGTGCGCCACCTGCGCAGACAGGGCCGCTACGGCGTCATCAACCCGGCCCAGGCGCTCGGCCAAACCTTCGATGTCGCCGCGCGAAGGCAGGTTGGCGCCAGTGAGGGCCATTTGCATCATTTCGCCAAACTGCTTTTGCATCATGCGCAGTTGCGAGACCTGCTGGTTCATCGGCGCGCCGGCTTTTTCGTCCTTCATCAAGGTGGACATCGCTTCGCTCCACTGCTGTTCAGACTTGGCCACCCAATCGCGCCACATCGTGGCTGGGGAGAATTTGTTGAAATCGGCGGGGTTCATGGTGATGGCGTCTCAGGTGATTCACCGCTTCAGTCACGGCTTCAGAATCGTGCGGCCGCGGATGCGCCCGGCACGCAGGTCTTCCAGCGCCTGGGTCGCGTTAGTCAGGGGTTGCGAGGTCAGCGGCAGGGGCGGCAACTTGCCGCTCCTTGCGATCGCCATCAACTCATTCATCTCGGCGAGGCTGCCCACATAGGAGCCGCGCACGTTCACGGCGCGCATCGACACCATGGCGGGCACGAAGCTGGTGGAGCCGCCAAAGAGTCCTACACACACGATGGTGCCACCTTTGCGCAGCGCGTTATAACCAAAGTCAAAGGTGGCGGCGGCGCCGACGAAGTCAATCGCCGCGGCCACGCCGCCGGTGGCCTTGAAGAGGTTGCGCGCCGCGCCCTCGGCGCTCGGGTCGATCACCTCGCCGGCGCCCGCTTCGCGGGCGATGTCCCATTTGGACTTGTCGAGCTCCACCACAATCGGCGGGCGCTCAAACATCTGCGCCGCAAGGCGAATGCCTGAAAGGCCCACGCCGCCTGCGCCGATGATGAGCAGCGGATCGTCCTGGCCCAGAGCGCCGACTTTTTTGATCGCGCCATAGGCGGTGAGCCCCGAACAGGCGTAAGTGCAGGCCTGCTCTTCAGCCAGGCTGCCATAGTCAATCAGGTATTTGGAATGGG
>JANNEZ010000166.1:0-10560 GCA_031379255.1 Rhodoferax sp.
GTGCCACCGGCATCGGAGAAGACGAGGATCTGCTTCCTGTCCTCCATGAACGCTTGCGCTTCGGCAAGGTTGGCGTGGGCCGGTCGATTTTCGACGGCGAGCCGGTCACCAGTCGCATCGACCTTGCGGACGATCCGGCGCGAGCGGCCGGTGACCTCGGCCACCATGTCGGTTCCGAAACGCTGGACGATCTGGTCGAGCGCGCCTTGCACCGGCTCCATCGATGCCAGCCCTTCGATCAGCTGGTCGCGCCGTTCGATGGCCTCGCGGCACTGTATGACATTGCCATCATCGTCATAGGCAGGGCGCGACACGAGATTGCCGTCCCCGTCGGTGAAGCTCTCATGGAGCTGGGTCGGGAAGCTGTGATGCAGGTAGTCCAAGACATATTCACGCGGCGTAATGTCAACCTGCACGTCGTTCCACTCGCCGGGATCGATGTCGGCCAATCGCCGCGACAGCAGCGCCTCGCCGGTCGAAACGATCTGCACGACTGCCGCATGGCCATCGGCAAGTCCCTGATCAATTGCGGCGATCAGCGTCGGCGTTTTCATCGCCGTGATGAGGTGGTTGAAGAAGCGCTGCTTGGCGGATTCGAATGCTGAACGTGCCGCCGACTTGGCCTGCGCGTTGAGCGTTCCTTCACTGCTGCTGGTGACGTTCGCAGCCTCAAGCGCGGCGTCGAGGTGCCCATGAATGATCTGAAATGCCCCGGCATAGGCATCGTAGATGCGGACCTGGTCGGGGGTAAGCTGATGCTCAAGCAGGTCATATTCGACGCCTTCGTAGGACAGCGAGCGTGAAGCGTAGAGGCCGAGTGCCTTCAAATCGCGGGCGAGCACCTCCATTGCCGCAACGCCGCCTGCCTCGATGGCCGCAACGAAGTCGGTGCGCTTGTCGAACGGGAAGTCGGTTCCGCCCCACAGACCGAGCCGCTGGGCATAGGCGAGGTTTTCGACGGTGGTTGCCCCGGTCGCCGAGACGTAGAGGATGCGGGCATCGGGCAGCGCGTGCTGCAAGCGAAGGCCAGCGCGGCCCTGCTGTGACGGGGCGGAATCACCGCGTTCGGATTTGCCGCCACCGGCATTCTGCATCGCATGGCTTTCGTCGAAGACAATGACCCCATCGAAGTCGTTGCACAGCCAATCGACGATCTGCTGCACCCGGGAAACCCGGTTCTCGCGGGCATCGGAGCGTAGCGTGGCATAGGTCGTAAAAAGAATGCCCTGATCGAGACGGATCGGCGTTCCCTGCCGGAAGCGAGCGAGCGGGGTGACGAGCAAGGGTTCTTGCCCCAATGCCCGCCAATCGCGCTGCGCGTCTTCGAGCAGCTTGTCGGACTTTGAAATCCAGACCGCGCGTCTGCGGCCCTTGAGCCAATTGTCGAGCACAATGCCGGCGACCTGGCGACCCTTGCCCGCGCCGGTGCCGTCGCCGAGGAACCAGCCTTTGCGGAACCGGACGGCGGTGTTGCAATCATCGGGTGCAGCTTCGACCTTGTCCCAGGTCGCATCGACGGTCCAGTTGCCAGCGAGATGATAGGCATGGGCTTCGCCCGCGTAGATCACCGATTCCAGCTGGGCATCGGACATCAGGCCTTGCTCGACCAGTGTTGCGGGCAGATGTGGACGGTAGCTGGGCTTGGGCGGCGCGACCGATGACATCGCCGCTGACTGAACAAGGCGCGTCGGATGCGGCCTGGTGCCTGAGATGCGGATCGATTGGAGCGTATAGGGCTCGTAAAGCGTGTCGGAGAGCTTGCCGTCATTCGGCGATTGCCAGTCGATCAGGTCATAATCGAGCAGGATGCCGGATGGTTCCAATGTCGGAACTGCGGTCAGCTTTGGGTTTGCAGCAATCTGTCTGCGCCGCGCCGGGGTGCTGGAGGCGGGCAACGGTTTGAGGCCTGAGACCGCACATGACGGACGCGACGGGAGGTGTTCGATCAGCCAGCGTAGTAGGGTGGTAAGATCGGGTGCGGTGCCGGGCGATGCGGGAAATTGCGCCGGATCGTCCGCCGGAACCTTGTCGATAACGGTCAGCCGGGTCTCGACCGACGTGCCGTGCGGTGCGAAAACACTGCCAGCGATGGTCGCGGTGAAGACCACGTGAGCCTTGTCCTGCAACCTGGTGAAGCCCTCGCGCCATGCCTTGTGATCGGGCGCACAGTTGGCCCCGGTGATCGCAACGAGCCGCCCGCTTTCGGCAAGCTGCGCAATGGCCGAGGACAGATGGCGGAATGCAGCATCGGCAACGCGGGTCTCGACATGGAGTGCAGTCGAAAATGGCGGGTTCATCACGATGCAGCTGGGGACGATGGCGGGATCGAGCCGGTCGTGGATTTGCGCCGCGTCGTGGTTCGACACTTGCGAACCTTCGAACAGGTTGCCGAGCAGCGCGGCCCGCGTCTCGGCGACTTCGTTCAGGGCAAGTCTGCATCCGGCGAGTTCGGCCTGGATCGCGAGCAGCCCCGTGCCCGCCGATGGTTCGAGCACCAGTTCGCCAGGCCTAAAGGCCGCCGCGAACCCGGCCACCCAGGCGAGCCCAAGCGGCGTCGAGAATTGCTGGTAGGTCTGCATCTCCTCGCTGCGCCGGGTCTGGGTTGGTGCGAGCCGGGCAATGCGTTTGACGAGCTTCAGCCGCTCGAATGGGTCGGCGGTCTTGCCATGGATCGCCGGACCATAGCGGCGCATGAACAGCAACTGTGCGACCTCGACCGCTTCATAGGCGGCCTTCCAGTCCCAGGCGCCGCTGGCATCGCTCGCGCCAAAGGCGGATTGCATCGCGGTGCGGATGGCGGCTGCTTCGATGCGGCGGCCAGCGGCGAGATGACCCAGAAGGTCATGGGCCGCAGCAATGATGCAGGCGGCGGTTTGAGCAGGACAGGTGGAGGCAAGAGGGTGCGCGGAGGCACCCGCCAATGGCGAGTCGGTCATGGTATCGATCCTTTGGATTGGGGAGGTTGTGTGGTCCGGACTAGCGCTCAGGCTGGCGGAATGTAGGCTTCGTAGGGGTTGCCGGGGGCGAGATGGCCGAACGGTGTCATCACATAATCGCCCCCATTACGATCAAGCTCGCGGCCGACTGCGCAGAGGACGTAGCGGGTCTCACCGCTGGCAACTTCGGTGCATTCCATCAGCGCGAGATCGCCCGCCTTCGCCGCGTTCATCAGCGTCTCGAAATTGGCGCGGGCATAGTCAGGAATCGCCATGGCTGATCTCCCCGTTGGCCGCAGCTTCCGAGTAGAAGCGGTCGAACAGTGTGCTTGTCGATTCCGATCGGATGGTGCTGGCGGTGATCAGCATCGCCAGCCCGCCAAAGCCATCGGGCCGCATTTTCGAGCAGGTGAACGCCATGGTGACGGTCAAGTGGTCGAGATCGGGCGAGCGGCGCACAATGTCCTGAAGCACGTCGGCCCATAGGTCACCGCACATGTCGAGTTCGATCTCTTCGTCGCCCTGGATGGCTTCGCCGTGCTCGTCGAGCAGCTTCTTCGTCAGGCTGCTGGTCTCGGCAGACTGGGCACCGAGTGCGGTTCGGACCGCTTCGGCGTCGAGGGTGATGAGGTCGGATGCACCATCGTCACTGCAATAATAGGCAGTCTCGCCTTCGATCTCTTCGCTGAAGACCTTGGCGAGGAAAAGGCGTTCGATCGGCAAGATGGCGGCGAGCGGGATCATCGGTTCAATCACCGTCGGGGTGTAATAGTCGGCCATCGCGTGGCTCCTTAAATTGTCGGGAATGGCGCGCGGGGCAACGCGGTGCCGCCCCGCGCACGCGTTCATTCGGCAGCGATCGCGTAGGCGTCGTCGCCCTCAGCCTCCTCGGCATCGCCATCGTCAGCGAGGAAATCGGGCAAAGCCGCGACTTCCTCGTCGTCCAGTTCGGTGACCGGCAGCCGCAGCGGCTCGGGGAGCCAGCCGGTGCCTTCGAGCAGGCGTTCCGCTTCGCGCGCCATGTCGGCCTTCTTCAGATGCTCGATCAGCACTGCGGTGGCATCGCCCTTGGCTTCGCGGACGGCCTCGATGATCCGGGGTTTGGTGACGCGGCCGAGGTAGTTGTCGGCCGTGGGCGTCCAGCCTGCGTCGGCCATGTCGAGCCCGACCACCGTCGCCAGGGCATCGGCGGCCCTGATCCGTTGCGCGATACCATGCGCCGAAATGCGGCCGTCATAGCCCTTGACCGCCTCGAACAGCGCATTGACCCCAAGCGACACGCAATGGGCGAGCAGCGCCATCTGCTCCTCGTAAGCCAGTGCCGCCAGTGCCGCCCAAAGCGCTTCCGGTTCGTCGGGCAGCCGTGCCGCCCACTGCTCATGCCGTGTCTGGATGCTGGTGCTCCAAACGCTGTCGCGCAGGTTCGGGGCCGCGTTTCCGAGCCAGGACTGGGTGACGCCGATCTGCACGCAGCCGGACTGCCCCTGCGACCGGAACACCGACAGGCACAAGGCGTGCAGCAGCGCGATGAATGCCGTGTCCGGTGCGTTGGCGAGGGCATCGCGCAGCGCGAGCGTGCGCTCGGCGGTCAGTTCGGAGACGAGCCGGTCGGGGAGCGGACGGATGGTGTCATCGTCCTCTTCTCCGCCATGCGCATCCTGCACCTGGCCGGCAACGGTCACGGTTGGTCCATTCGCGACATCGGCATTGGTAGTATCGCCCGATGCTTCGCCACCTTCAGCAACGGGTTCATCCTCCGCCCGAACATAGCCGCGGTCGATGCGCAGACGACCGTCGTGGATCAACGACACGAACACACCTGCGCGCGCCAGCTCTTGCACGTCGTAGGTGACGGGACGATTGACCAGTGGGGTCATTTCGGCGTCGATCTCGGTCAGGCGGGCATCGACTTCTTCTGGCACGTCCGACCCATCGCCATATTCCTCGCCGATCGCGTCGAACTCCTCGACCAGCACATCGAGCCGGGCCTGTTCCTCTTCGGTCAGGGGAACAGTGGTGCCGGTGATCCGACGCTTTCCGCGCTCGCAACCGAACGGCAGGTCGATGGCGGCCTCGACCCACTTCCACCCTTCGTTCCCGATTTCCTGTGCGATGGTCACCAGCTTGTCATTGACCAGCTGCTCGACCAGCGCAGGATCTTGCAGCCAGCCATCGCCATCGGCCGAGAACAGGTCGCGCATCACATGGCCGCCCGCCTCGGTGTAGGTGTCGACGCCGATGAACCGCACGCGCCGGTCGCCCGCTGCAATGGCGTCCTCGGTCAGCAGGCGGCGGATGTGATGCGCCGAAATGTGTTGGCCGTTGTTGAGCTGGTCCCAGACCTGTTCCTGGCGCGCATGGTTTTCGGTGACCGAGAAGGCCATGAGCTGTTCGAGTGTCATGCCGTCTTCGCCGTAGACGTCGAGCAGAGCGGGTGAAACCGAGGCAAGTCGCAGGCGCTGCCGAACTGTCGACACAGAGACGAAGAAGCGTGCCGCGATGTCCTCTTCACTGAGACCCGCTTCGATCAGCGCGCTGAAAGCGCGGAACTGGTCGAGCGGATGGAGCCCTTCGCGCATGACGTTTTCGGCCAGAGAATCTTCCTCGGCGATGCCGCCTTCACGCACCACGCAGGGGACCGGCTGGTCCTTGGCCATCCGCTTGGACTTCACCAGCAGTTCGAGCGCGCGGAAGCGGCGGCCACCGGCGGGCACTTCGAACATGCCGGTTTCCTTGCCACCATCATCGAGCAGGGCCCGGACATTCAGGCTCTGAAGCAGGGTGCGATGGTAGATGTCGCCGGCCAGGTCCTCGATCGAGAGGCCCGCCTTCACGCGCCGGACGTTCTTCTGGCTCAGCACCAGCTGCGAAAAGGGAATGTCGCGCGAGGAACTGAGCACGAGCTTGGGCAATGACTTGGTCATGGGTTTTCTCCATGACGGGCTGCCCGAAAGCCTCTCTCTCGGACCTCATCCCGTCACGAAGCGAAGCGCCGCCCTCTCACTCTGAGGGGGCAGCGCAACGCCGGGGACGGACCCAGGGCCCGCCCAACAGGCCGGGTCTCAGTGGACGCGGTCGAGCAGCTTCTTCGCCTTGCCCTCCATATCGAGGCGGGCGTCCTGGTGGGGCTTGTCGCGGGCGAGCGCGGTGATGCCCTGCACGAAGTCGAAGATCGATTCGGGCGGGCGGCCTTCTTCGGCCAGCACCGCTTCGATGATCTTGCCGGTTTCGGCTTTGGAGAAGCCGCGCCCCCGCAGGAAGTCGTTGCGGTCCTCGTCGGTGCGGGCAACGATCCTTGTCCGAGCCGCCTTGATGCCGTTGATGAAGGGCTGCGGCGAAGAGTTGGCGAAGCCCTCCAAGGCCGGTGCGGCTTCATGGGCAAAGCGGTTGGCGGCATATTTGCTGTGGCGGATGCTGATTTCCTCGAAATCCTCGACGCCCCAGAGGTTCCGGTTCTGGCAGACCGCTCGCAGGTAGAAGCTTGCCATGCCCAGCGTCTTGGCACCGACCTCGGAGTTCCAGCAATAGAAGCCCCGGAAGTAGAGATCCGGCGATCCATCGGGCAGCCGTCCGGCTTCAATCGGATTGAGATCGTCGACCAGAAACAGGAATACATCCCGGTCCGACGCGTAGAGAGTGGTCGTATCGCGGGTGATGTCGACGCGTGGATTGTAGATGCCGGTCGACCAGTCGAGCACGCCGGGCACTTTCCAGCGGGTATCGCCCGTGCCGTTACCGGCGATTTTCTGCACCGCTTCGACGAGTTCGTGGTCGTAGATTCGGCCATAGTCGGGGCCGGTGACAGCGCGCAGTTCCAATCTGCCGTTATCGGTTTCCAGCGTCTTGATCTGTTCGGCGCGGTGCGAAGTCAGGCCGTATTGCAGATTGATCGCGGCCAGCGGCGCGGGAAGCTGGCGCAGATAGGCGGCGGGCGCGCCGACTTGGCTCGCCAGCTGGCCGAAGCTCCAGTGGGTGGGCGTCACTGGTGCTTCGGCACCGGGCAGGATCAGCGCCAGGCGTTCGGGATCGTTCCGGTTCGCTTCGACGTGGATGAGGGCGCTCTCGACGACGCGAGTCCTACTGCGCTCGGAACGGCCGCGCACCGCGCTGGCGAGATCGCCGAGCGAGAGGAATCGTTCGTCATCGGGCCGCGAGAACCACTCAGACGAAACCCGCCCGACCCGCGTCCCGCGCGACACATCGACCTTGTAGCCACCGCCCGCATCGCGGCCGGCACCTGTAACCTGCATATTCATGGGAAAACCTCCACGACGGTCGGCCGGGAGCCTCTCTCTCGACCCTCAACCCGTCACGGCGAAGCCCGCCAGACTCTGACTCTCACCTGCCCATGCGTCACGTCGCGCGAGCGACCAGCGAGATTTCGCAGCAAAGGAAACCGCACCCTGAAAGGGGGCAGTGTCGCTCACCTGCTCGTGAAGGCGGAAAGCCGGGGACTGTCGGCTTTCCTTGCCTGTGCATGATACCATGTCCGCCGGTTCAGAGTGCGCGCGGGGCCATCCACATCAAACGCCGCGCCCTCAGGAGCGCGCCGTCAGGCGGGCGGGACAGAGCGCGTCATCAGCCCCGCTCCGATTCTCGGGGCGTTGCGGGGGGCCCCCGCTGAGGTGGGTGTGGAGGAGACACAACGCGGCTCCGACCAGGGAGGAAGCTTCCTCCCGGCTGCATGCTCGGCGGCAGCCTGGAGAAAATCCGACCCAAAGTCGTTGACCTCAAACGTCAATTCGCATCGTCGAATGGGGGGAAAATGGGGAAGCTGGTGCACCCGACTGGATTCGAACCAGTGGCCTACGCCTTCGGAGGGCGTCACTCTATCCAGCTGAGCTACGGGTGCTTGTTGCTTACGCAGTGCTTACGCGGAAAAAATTGCAGTGTGAAGCCTTGATGCCTGTGCCATCAAGCTACTATAATCACGTCGTATTTCCTCCAACAAATTCTCCGCTCAGAACTTGACCTCTGCCTTCGGAGGGCAGCGCTCTATCCAGCTGAGCTACGGGTGCCGAGGACTGCGCCGTTAGCAGGGCCGGGAATGGCGCGCCACCCCTCAAAATTTGTGTCGATCTACTTTGTCACTTTTGCGAGTT
The DNA here is from genome assembly GCA_031379255.1 of Rhodoferax sp. Lineage (GTDB taxonomy): Bacteria > Pseudomonadota > Gammaproteobacteria > Burkholderiales > Burkholderiaceae_C > JANYCG01. The sequence goes on from JANNEZ010000166.1 coordinate 8,039, forward strand.
CGACAGGCTGGAACTTGCCAAGCCCGCAGCTGGCGCCCGGATCAAGCCGACCTCCGGTTGTGTAAAGAACCGTAATGATGTCGGTCGAACAAAGCTGGCTGAGAGACGTCTTGTAGGAAAAACGCTCCTCAAAGCCGAGTGAGGGGCAGCTATAGGGAAGAGTGTTGCGATACCATTTCTTGCCGCTCGACCGGAAGTCGATCACCTGATCGCTGCGCACGCGGCTTTCGCGAATCTGGACGATAGGAATGCAATCGACGGCGGCACCGGTCTCGCGCGCTTCGGGTACCGCTTTTGGTTCGTGTTTTGCAATGGCGGCGCTGCCGCTCGCGAGCGCTGATGCGATGATGACGAGAGCCCAGGTCCGCATGTCGATTCTCCTTAAGTCCTTGTTTTGGCTTTATTGGCTTTCAATTCTGACTTGGGCCTGAACGTACAAAGATCAGCGACGATACATCGCCAGCATTCGGGGGTGCGTGCCTTGCAGGTATAGCGGCCATGCAGGATCAGCCAATGGTGCGCACCGACGCGGAACGGGGCAGGGGTCTTCGCCTCGAGTTGTTTTTCGACTGCAAGAACTGTCTTTCCCGGTGCAAGCCCAGTGCGGTTTCCGACGCGAAAGATATGCGTGTCGACTGCAAATGTCTCCGCGCCAAATGCGCAATTCATCACGACGTTGGCGGTCTTGCGACCAACTCCCGGAAGCTTTTCGAGCGCATCACGATCGGCGGGAACCTCTCCGCCATGCTCCGCGACAAGCTTTTCCGAGAGGGCAATGACATTCTTTGTCTTGGCGTTGAACAGGCCAATCGTCTTGATATGCTCTTTCAGACCGGCCTCGCCGAGCGCGATCATCTGTTGTGGCGTCTTGACGTCCTCAAACAGAGAACGTGTCGCCTTGTTGACCCCAACATCCGTCGATTGCGCAGACAGAACGACCGCCACGAGCAGTTGATAATGGTTTGCGAAGCGCAGCTCGGTTTCCGGCGAAGGATTGTCTTCGGCGAGCCGGCGATAAAATTCGAATATGTCTGCCTTTTTCATCCCGCGTGCCATGCCATGCACGAATGAAGCATCCTAGCGTGGCTTGCGGAAGCGGTAGACGAACTGGTCGGTCTTCCCTCGGATCGCAGCGTCGAAGACTAGTTGTGTGTGCGGATCATCCGGGTTGCGGAGAAGCGGAGACTCCGCTTCGAATTTGAATCCGGCCTTTTCCAGCTCTGCCTTGACCGTGTCAGGATCGATCCTGTGCAGCGTATTCGAATCGCGCGCTCCGGAACCTGCGACAGCGACATGGTCAATGATCAACAGGACGCCTCCGGGCTTGAGCGCCTTGAACAGTGCCGCATTTACCGCATCCACCGCGCCCGCCGGGAAAGCGGCAAGGTGCAGGTCATGATAATTTTGTGCAGTGAAAATGAGATTCACACTCTCGGGAAAATTGAGCGCACCCAGCGAGTTGTTGAGCGCTGTGACATTGGCATAGGCACCGGCCACCGTGTTCTGCTCTTCGGCATATTGCGCCCGGAATTTGATAAACTCAGCAGGCTGATAAGCATAGACCCTGCCTTTTGGTCCGACCGTCCTGGCCAGAAGGCGCGTGAAGTATCCACCACCCATGATGAAATCGATGGCCTTGTCGCCCGGCTTGATCTGGGCGAATTCAAGGATGGCAGCCGGCTTGCGGGCGTCATCCCGTTTTACGTCGTCGGCAGGACGGGCAGGATCGCTGATTGCCCGTGCAATGGCGGCCGTCGCATTGTTTGAAGGTTTGGCAACCACTGGTTGGACCAGAACCATTGCGACAAGTGCTGCTGAATATAAAAGTTTCATGGCCGAACCTCGTGGGAAAAGAACAATAAGCCGGAGTCTATCCGTCAGGGTTGGACGCGTCCAGTCGGCGAGATATCATCGGCTAGTTGGGCGGTTTCCCGAATGGATTTTTCGGTGCGCGAAGTGTGAGGCGAACGGGCACGGCGCCAAATCCCAGCTCGCGGCGGATGCCGTTCATCAGATACCGACGATAGCTTTCTGGAAGCGCGTCAACGCGGGTGCCAAAGATGACGAAACTTGGCGGGCGGGACTTGATCTGGGTCACGTAGCGCAGCTTGATCCGTTTGCCACCAGGAGCGGGTGGCGGATTTTTCTCGATCGCTGTTTCGAACCAGCGATTCAGTTGCCCTGTCGTTACGCGCTTGCTCCATGCTTCGCGGGTCTCGAACGCAACCTGGAGCAGCGTGTCGATGCCCTTTCCGGTCGCTGCTGAAAGCGTGAGCAATGGTACGCCCTTCACCTGCGCAAAGCCATCGTCGAGTGCGCCGCGGATGCCTTGGTAGAGTGCAGAACCGTGTTCAACCGTATCCCATTTGTTGAGGGCAATCACCATTGCCCGTCCTTCCTCGAAAATCTGGTCTGCGATCCGCAAATCCTGTGCTTCAAGCCCGCGCGTTGCATCGAGAAGGAGGACAACAACTTCGGCAAAATCGATCGCGTGCCGCGTATCGGCAGCGGACAGGCGTTCG
>JANNEZ010000175.1:0-1620 GCA_031379255.1 Rhodoferax sp.
GAAACTCCAGCGACCTGCCTGCTTGCGTGCTCAGCTTTTTGATGAACGCGTCTGACCCGCAAGGCAAGCCTTTTTCGATGTTGCGCTTCACCAGGCTGAGCTCGGCTTCTTCGTCACCCTCGGCCAACCAAGCCGACCAGTCGGGTGCTTCGGCAAAGGCTTTGGCCCATTTGGATTTCGTGCTCAGCAAGTCGTCTACCGGCTTGCCGCAATGCGCTGCGGCGCTTGACCAGCCGAAGTTTTCAGCGCGGCGCACCAAGCCCGCGCGCACCGGTTCGCGTTCAACATAACGCACGGCAGCCCACAAATAGGTGTTATCCAGCGCCGACGACAAGAAGCGCCCTTGCCACAAATGTCCTGTCCAGCCGTGCGCTCGGTTGACGCGTTGGGCGTGGCGCATGTGCAGCGGCTTCATCACGCTTTGCAGGGCTTCGTCGGTGGCGGGCACGGCGATCAATTGAACCTGGTGCGGCATCAAGCAGTAAGCCAATACGTCCACCTTGTTGGCGGCGCAGTATTCTTGAAGCCACGCCAAATAAGTGGTGCGGTCTTCGTCGTCAAAAAACACGGGCTCGTTGCGATTTCCGCGTTGCGTGACGAGATGGGGAAGGCCGCTGAACACGGCTCGGGCTTGTCTTGGCATGGTTCAAATCATCCGAAAAAGGGCTGCGTCCCAATATATCAGCGGCGTGAAATTCATGTTGATTACTGGACGCTTCTCGCATTCTTGAAAGGCCTTCGCCATGAGCATCACCCTGACCAAAGAAGCCCGCGCCCAAGCCGTGGCGTCGATCGAGCGCTACTTTCTGGAAAACATGGAAGACAAAATCGGCAACATCGCTGCCGGTGCGTTGCTGGGCTTCTTCCTGGAGGAGCTGGGCCCGCTGGTTTACAACCAAGCGGTGGCTGAGGTTCAGGAACGTTTGCAGCATCGCGTGTCGGAAATCGACATTGAAGTTCACGAGGACGAGTTTGCGTATTGGCGCAAGTTCGACACGCTGAAGAAGGGCACGTGACAGCCCTGTGCACCTCAGGCCTGCTGGATCCTTTCCTCAACCGCGCACAGCCTCCCCCAACATCACTTTTGTTCTTTCGGCCAACCTCAATCCACCATGACCATTCGTGAAATTTTGAAAATGGGCGACCCGCGCTTGTTGCTGATTGCCAAGCCGGTGCAGGCCTTCAATACCCGCGACATGCGCACGTTGATCGGCGACATGTTCGACACCATGCACTCAGTGAACGGCGCAGGTTTGGCCGCTCCGCAAATTGGCGTTAATTTGGCCTTGGTGATTTTTGGCTTCAAGCAAAACCAGCGCTATCCCGACGAGCCGCCAGTGCCCGAGACGGTGCTCATCAACCCCACCATCACGCCGCTGGACGATGTGCAGGAAGAGGGTTGGGAGGGTTGTTTGTCAGTGCCCGGTTTGCGTGGCAAGGTGCCGCGTTATGCGCGCATCCGCTACACCGGTTTTGATGAAACCGGCCAGCCGATAGACCGCGAGGCAGAGGGATTTCATGCGCGCGTGGTGCAACACGAATGCGACCACTTGATCGGCAAGCTTTACCCCATGCGGGTACGTGACTTCACACAGTTTGGCTACACCAGCGTGTTGTTTC
>JANNEZ010000192.1:0-1511 GCA_031379255.1 Rhodoferax sp.
GCCATGGGTCATGTTGAAAGCGCCCTTGAAGCTTTTGGCAAGCGGGGTACGGGCGGTGGAAACGATTACGGCTGAGGTCATGTCTTGCTCCTTGGTGGATTGATTAGTTGAATGTCTTGCCTTCGGCCACCAGCTTGGCCAAGAGCGGCGCCGGCTCCCAGAATTTGGCATCGTCCAGCGGATTCTGGGCGAAGCGTTTCATGCTCTGCACAACGTTGAAAAGGCCAACGCCGTCGGCATAACACATCGGGCCGCCGCGCCAAAGCGGAAAACCGTAACCCATCAGGTAGACCATGTCGATATCGCTGGCCTTGGAGGCAATGCCCTCCTCCAGGATGCGGGCGCCTTCGTTGACCAGCGCGTACACCAGCCGCTGCACGATTTCTTCGTCTGACACCTTGCGCGGCTTGATGCCTTTTGAAGCCCGGTAGTCCTCAATCATCTTGACGACTTCGGCATTCGGAATCGGGTCGCGTTTGCCGGCCACGTAGTCGTACCAGCCCATGCCAACCTTCTGGCCAAAGCGGCCTTTTTCGCACAGCAGGTCGGCGGTTTTGCTGTAAATCATGTTAGGCCGCTCGACGACCCGGCGCTTGCGGATGGCCCAACCGATGTCATTGCCCGCCAGGTCGCCCATACGGAACGGGCCCATGGCGAAACCGAATTTTTCAATGGCTTTGTCCACCTGTTCGGGCGTGCAACCCTCGTCCAACAAAAAGCCGCCCTGGCGGCCATATTGCTCGACCATGCGGTTGCCGATGAACCCGTCGCACACGCCAGACACCACCGCGGTTTTCTTGATTTTCTTGCCGACTGACATCACTGTGGCCATCACGTCCTTGCCGGTTTTATCGCCACGCACCACTTCGAGCAGTTTCATCACATTGGCCGGGCTAAAGAAATGCAGCCCCACCACGTCTTGCGGACGTTTCGTGAACGAAGCGATTTTGTTCACATCCAGCGTTGAGGTGTTGCTGGCCAGGATCGCGCCGGGCTTCATCACGCGGTCAAGCTCCTTGAACACCTTCTCTTTCACGCCCATTTCTTCAAAAACCGCTTCAATCACCAGATCAGCGTCTTTCAGGTCGTCGTAATTCAGCGTGGTGCTCAAGAAGCCCATGCGCTGGTCGAGTTTGTCCTGTTTGAGTTTCCCCTTCTTGACCTGCGAGTCGTAATTTTTGCGCATGATGCCGACGCCTTTGTCGAGCGCTTCCTGCTTCATCTCCAGCATCTTCACCGGGATGCCGGCATTCAGGAAGTTCATCGAAATGCCGCCACCCATGGTGCCGGCGCCAATCACCGCGACGGATTTGATCTCGCGCTGTGGTGTGTCAGCAGGCACGTCAGGGATTTTGGACGCCGCCCGGTCCGCCACAAAAATGTGGCGCAACGCCTTGCTCTCGGGCGTTTGCATCAGCGCGATGAAAATCTCGCGTTCCGCTGCCATGCCTTCATCAAACTTCTTCTTCGTCGCGATTTCGACGATGTCAACATTCTTGACCGGCGCCGGG
>JANNEZ010000194.1:0-3999 GCA_031379255.1 Rhodoferax sp.
GCCAGCGCCGCGCCAAAGCCAGCGCGCCTGGCAAGTCGGCCATGAACATCACCTTGGTCAGGGCGTCGGCCATGACACAGGTGGGCGCCATCACGGTCACGCTAGCCAGCAGGCGCGGCGAGTGGCCGGTGGCCGGGTCCAGGATGTGGTGGTGCCGGTCATCGGCGCCAAAACGGTAGTGGGTGTCGCTCGAGGTGGCCACAGCGCGCCAACTGTCCTCTCGGGCCAGCGTGAGGGCGGCGATGTGGCGGCCGGTGACGCGCGGGTCGGCCACACCGAGCCGCCAGGGCGTGGCCTCGGGGCTTTGTCCCAACGCGCGCCATTCGCCGGTGTCCAGCAGCGCATGCTCGATGCCGTGCTTTCGCAGCGCTGCGGTGGCCAGATCGGCGGCAAAACCCTGGGCGATGCCATTCAGCGTGGCCGCCATGCCGGGCTTTAAAAAGCGAATTTGCGTGGCGCTGATGTCGATGGCCCGCCAGCCGGTGCGCGCCCGGGCGTGGTTCACTTCAGCACGGGTGGGCAGGCGGCCCTGGGTTTTGGCGCCTTGCCAGGCTGTCCACAGCGGCTGCACGGTCACATCAAAACTGCCACCGCTTTTCGCCGAAATCTCCAACGCCTGCCGCATCAGGTGAACAAAGTCGGGGTGGGGATGGGCCAGGTGGCCGTCGCGGTTCAGGCGCACCAAAGCGCTGTCAGGGTCAAACAGGCTGAATTGCCGCTCGACGTGGCGGATGGCGGCCACGGCGGCATCCAGGCCGGCATCGGCCTGCGCGGCCTCAAGGTGGGCCGCGCGCAGGCTCAGGTCGGCGCCCAGGCCCTGCAGGCGCCGCTCCCGCCAGACCAGCCCAGCCGCTGTTGCCGCTGCGTTGCCTGGCAACCATGCGCCGCCGGCCAGCGCCGCGCCTGCGCCCAGCGCCAGGCTCAACCACTGCCGGCGAAAGGGACTTGGCGGTGAATCACGCATGGCGTGGCGCCGACTGGATCGGGATGACTTTGGCTTTGCGCTCGCGGATCAAGGGCAGGCAGCGCTGGTCGTCCTGGTAGTCGACGACACAGTCGAGGCACTGGAAACACTCGTCGTAATCAACCGTGCCGGTGGGCGCGATGGCCTGGTAGGCGCAGCCATGGCGGCAGGTCTGGCAGGGCGCGCCGCATTCGTCGCGGCGCGGAATCCAGTTCAGGAACCTGAGCTTGCCCAGGATGGCCAGCGCTGCGCCCAGCGGGCAGATGTAGCGGCAATACCCGCGGAACACCAACACACTGAGCGCCAGGCACAGCCCAGCCCAGACAACAAACGGCCATTCGCGCTGGAAACCCATGCTGAAGGAGGTTTTAAAGGGCTCGATTTCCACCAGCGTGCCGGTCAATGGGCTGGCCATGGCGACCGAGATGCCCAGCGCCGCCAGCACGCCATATTTGACCCATTTGAGCAGCGCATCGACCTTGCGGTGAAACTGCTGCGGCTTGATGCGCAGCCATTTGGCGGCCATCGACAACAACTCCTGCAAGGCGCCAAACGGGCACAACCAGCCGCAAAAGGTGCCGCGCCCCCACACCAGCAGCGTGACACCGACAAACGCCCACAAGATCACGGCCATGGGGTCGTTGAGCAGGAAGCCGGGGCTTTGCCCCTCCATCAGGGCGCCCGCCAGCGCCGTGATGTTGACAATGGTGAGTTGCCCTTGCGCCGCCCAGCCGACAAAACCGACGGTGAACAGCAGGTACACCACGCGATAGGCGGTCAAGCGGCTGGTGTGGGCCGAGAGCCATTTTTGCGCCACCAGCGCGGCGGTCAACAGCGCCAAACCCAGCGCCAGAATGACCAGATCCACCTGCCGCTGCGCCCAGATCTTGACCCAGCCCGGCGTTTCGCGCACCGGCGTCCATTTGGCGGCGTCGGGAATGGTGAAGGAGTGTGTCCAGCTTTGTTCCACGCGTTGCTGGCCGGGCAGGGCGGCGGTGCGCGAGAGCTTGAATTCCAGCGTCAAGGGCTGCGAGAGATCCAGGCCGGCATTCACCTCGGTGGCAAACAGGCGCATGACCGCGTGGCTGCCCACGCCGGAGCGCTGGCCGCTCACCCGCAGGCCGTGCGGGTACGGCATGGCCTTCATGGCAAAGCGTTTGCCGTTTTGAACCACCACCAGCCGGGCGGCGCGGCCGGCGGGCGCGTCGTCGCTGCCGACCAAGGGGTAACGGCTGCCGTCGAGCAGGCCAACCAGGCCGTGGCCAGCTTCGCGCAGCGCCCGCACGTCGCGCCAGCCCGCCGCGTCAAGCACGTTGCGCCCGGCGTGCGGCAAACCCGGCAACATGGTCATCATGTCCAGCGCCCAACCATTGGGCTGCAGGCGCGCTTCGGCGTCTTGCCCCTCGGCCGGCGTGCCGCTGAATTTGGCCTGCACCTCGCGGTTGCTGCGGGTGACGCTCTGCACCAGCCGCGCGCCGATAAGCTCGTTGAAACCCATGCGTTCAAACTGGTCGTCGGCCCCGCGCGCCACAGCGGCGGCGGCCGTGCGTGATTTCGCAGTGTCGGTCTTGCCCGTCGGCGCCTCGCCCAACCGCGCAAACGCCACCTGCGCGGCAGCTTCCATGATGGTGCGGTCCATCGCCATCGCTGACACCGTGCCTGCGGTCACACCGTGCAGTGTGGCCTTCTGGTCGTCAAATTCGCGTTTGGCTTTGGGCGTGAGCACCTGGATCTGGTGCGTCATGGTCAGGTCCCGGTATTGCGCGGCGAAATTGGCCAGCAACTGGTTGCGCGAGGTTTCCTGGAAGATCGGTTCGTTGTGGCTGAGCAGGCGCACGTCCAGGTATTTGCCCGCCGGATTCATCACCACCAGAATGTTGATGGGTTTGCCGCCGTAACCGGCCACCGGTTCGATGTCGATGGTTTCAAACACGTAGGCATGCAGCGCGTTGTAGCCGGCGGCCGTCTGGCCCACGTGGTAAACCGGCCAAACCGGAAGGGCCGTGAGGCGTTCACCGACTTGGTAACCGGCGCCAAACTCGGTTTGCAACTGGGTGCGGGTGAAGGTGCCGGCCTGGGCAGTGGAGACCAGCATTGCGGCAGCCAGCGCCAGAATGGCGAGGAGCAGCGCCCAACGCTGGCCCAGCCAGGCGCTGACGTGCGGGGTCGGGGTCGGGGTCAGCATCATGGCTGGAAACATTCTGGCATGCGGCTTTGCCTCTGAACGCCGGGCGGTGTTCAGACTTGAGACTTTTGCGCGGCGCCTGGGCGCGGGGTAACCCTAGGCTTTCGTGCGATTGCCAAAAATGGCCGTGCCGATCCGAACCATCGTGCTGCCGTTTTGGACGGCCGCTTCGAGGTCGGCTGACATGCCGAAAGACAAGGTATCCATGCCGGGGTGGCTCGCCTTCAGGGTTTCAAACAGGGTGCGCAGTGCTGAGAAAACCACGCGTTGGGCCTGCAAATCGGGGCTCGGTTCAGGAATGGCCATCAGCCCGCGCAGCCGCAACCCTGGCAACGCGGCAACTTGCCACGCTAATTCAGCCGTGGCTTGCGCCGACACGCCCGACTTGTTGGGGCCATCGTCAATGTTGACTTGCAGACATACTTGCAGTGGCCGCAGGTGTTTGGGGCGTTGCTCACTGAGCCGCTCTGCGGTTTTGAGGCGGTCCACGCTGTGCACCCAGTCAAAATGTTCCGAGACCAGGCGGGTCTTGTTGCTCTGGACGGGGCCAATCATGTGCCATTCGATGGGCAAATCGGCCAGTGCGCGAATTTTCCCGACAGCTTCCTGCACGTAATTTTCGCCAAACGCGTGTTGCCCCGCGTCAAAGGCCAGGCGGACGGCGGCGGCGTCAAAAGTCTTCGAAACCGCCAGCAGCTGAACTTCGGCCGGCGCCCGCCCAGCCTGCGCGCAGGCCGTGGCAATCCGTGCACGGACCTGTTGGAGCTTGTCTGAAATCATCGTCATAATGCCGCAAAGCGTATCAAACCTCCGAGGTATTTTGTGGACATTACCCAACTGTTGGCGTTCA
>JANNEZ010000208.1:0-3313 GCA_031379255.1 Rhodoferax sp.
GCCGGCATGGTCTGCAAGGTGAACTTGCTCTTGCCGCCTTTCAAAATCACCTTGGATGCGCTGGATTCGAGCGAGACCATCTGGTCGGCTGGCATGGTGCGCAGGATGTCGATCAGTTTGCGCGCGCCAATGGTGGTGGCATAGTTGCCGCTGTCGCCATCCAGCTCGGCGGTGGTGCGGATCTGGATTTCCAGGTCGCTGGTGGTGAATTGCAGCAACGACCCGGTTTTGCGCACCAGCACATTGGCCAGTATCGGCAAGGTGTGTCGACGCTCAACAATGCCGGCTACCGATTGCAAAACCGATAACACTTTGTCTTGTGTTGCCTTCAGGACGATCATGTCAACCTCTTCTTTAATTCTTTAATTTAAGTTAGTAGTAGTAGATAAGGGCAGCGCAGAACTGTGTACAGCAGCATTTTCCCCTTTTTTATCAAGCACTTGGGTGCTTTGAAAAGCTGTGCGCAGCCGTGTTTTCGGGTGTATGCCAAAGGAGGATAACTTCTGGGAATTCATGGTTGTTGTGGATAAGTCGGTTTTTTCATTCACTTTATCCCCAGAGTTGTTGTTTCGGGTGTTTTCAAGGTGTTCAACCCTTCAAAGTTTGTTCGAGCACGTGCAATTGCTGGTTCAATTCGGTCATTTGCTGGCGCTCCCCGCCAATTTTGCGCACCGCATGCAGCACTGTGGTGTGGTCTCGCCCGCCGAACAGTTCACCGATCTCGGGCAGGCTTTTTTGGGTCAACTCCTTGGCCAGGTACATGGCGATCTGGCGCGGCCGCGCGATGCTGGCCGGCCGTTTTTTGGAATACATGTCGGCCACTTTGATTTTGTAGTAGTCGGCCACGGTTTTCTGGATGTTTTCCACCGAAATCTGGCGGTTTTGAATCGACAACAGGTCACGCAGCGCCTCGCGCGCCAGCTGGATCGAGATCTCTTTTTGGTTGAAGCGGGAATACGCCAGAATCTTGCGCAAGGCGCCTTCGAGTTCGCGCACATTGGAACGCACGTTTTTGGCGACGAAAAACGCCACCTCTTCGGGCATTTCGGTGCCTTCAACCCGGGCTTTGTTGATCAGGATGGCCACGCGCATTTCCAGCTCGGGCGGCTCGATCGCCACCGTCAGCCCTGAATCAAACCGTGACACCAGGCGTTCGTGGATATCCGCCAAGCCTTTGGGGTAGGTGTCGCTGGTCATCACAATGTGTGACTTGCGGGCCAGGAGCGCTTCAAAGGCGTTGAAAAACTCCTCTTGCGTGCGTTCCTTGTTGGCGAAAAACTGCACGTCGTCGATCAACAGCAGGTCCAGCGAGTGGTAGCGGTCCTTGAACTCGTCGAAGGTTTTGCGCTGGTAGGCCTTCACCACGTCGGAGACGAATTGTTCGGCGTGGATGTAAAGCACCTTGGCTTGCGGCCGTTCTTGCAGGAGTTTGTTGCCCACAGCGTGCATCAGGTGGGTTTTGCCCAAGCCAACACCGCCATAAATGAACAGGGGGTTGTACAGGTGGCCCGGCGTGGTGGAGACGTGCATGGCGGCGGCGCGGGCCATGCGGTTGGCGGTGCCTTCGACCAGCGTGTCAAACGTCAAGGCCGTGTTGAGCCGGTTTTTGGCGAGGGCCGGCCCTTTGTCGTCACTCGCATCCGGCGCTTCATCAGCCGGCAAAAACTCGGCTTCCTTGCGGGCAACATAGGGCCGAAACGATGTTTCCCGCGGAGCAAGCGCTAACTCAACTGAAACACTTTGACCGTAAATCTTCTCCAGCAAAGCGGCGATACGGCCGCTGTATTGGGCGCGCACCCAATCGAGCTTGAAACGGTTGGCCACGAGGATCGTGACTTTGGACAGGTCTTCTTCGACCACTGCGGACAAGGGCTTGATCCAGGTGTTGAACTGCTGCTCCGGCAACTCCTGGGCCAGTTGATCCACACAGGTTTGCCATAGGCCCTGCCCTGTGCCCAGGCCCGACGCGGCCTGCGAACCTTCAAACTCCTCGCGCATTGTTTTTATCTGTATTTTGTGGATAGGTGCATTCTACAGGCTCCCGCAGCGACCAGTTATCAATAAGTTATGCACAATTTTCCAACGCACTGTTCCGGGCTTGCCGAGCCGGCGCATCTGCCGGGGGCTTCTTTACCCAATCTCTGAACAGAAAGCCGCAAGTTGTAGCCAAGGCAACAGAAATTTGCGATAATCGAGGGCTAACCTGAATTTGACTTACCGGAATTTCAACCATGAAACGCACCTACCAGCCTTCAAAAATCCGCCGTGCCCGCACCCACGGCTTTTTGGTCCGCATGAAAACCCGCGGTGGCCGTGCGGTGATCAACGCACGCCGCGCCAAGGGCCGCAAACGCCTTGCGGTCTAAGGCGGTCTAAGCCCGCCCCGGACGCAGAAGCCATTCCCGCCACAGTGCCGCAGGCCCGCGCCTTGACCTGTGCAGCGCCTACAGACCCGAGAGCAGTTTCAGGCCGTGCTGGCCGGCAGAACCGTGGCGCGCACGCGGCATTTCGCCTTGCACTGCGCCAGTCTGCCCCTGGCTGAAGCGCAAGCGGCGGCCACAACGCCTCTAACGCCTCTAACGCCTCCAACACCGCCATCCCTATCCCGCAGCAGGCCGACCCTGTTTGCCCGCCACGACCACTGGGTGGGAGCGATGACGCCCAAACGCTCGGCCAAACGGGCCGTCACCCGCAATGCCATCAAGCGCCAGATTTACAACGTGAGCTCAGATCTGATTTTCAAAACACCGCCCGCAGCTTATGTGGTGCGGTTGGCGGCCGGTTTTGACAAAGCCCAGTTCATCAGCGCTTCGTCGCCTGCGCTCAAGGCGGTCGTGCGCGAAGAATTGCAGCAACTCTTCGCGAAAGCCGGTTTGTTGCCGGCCAGTCGGTCAGAAAGCGGACCCGGCGGCCTGCCACCGCCCCCATTGGGCCTGAACCCATGCTAAAAACCCTGTTGATCGGCCTGGTCAAAGGGTACCGCCTGTTGCTGAGCCCCTGGCTTGGCAGCGCCTGCCGCTTCGAGCCCAGTTGCTCGGCGTATGCCTTGAGCGCGCTGGATCAGCACGGCGCGTTGGCGGGCAGTTACCTCATCCTGGGGCGCCTGGCGCGCTGCCAGCCCTGGTGCGACGGCGGGCACGACCCCGTCCCTGCCCAAGCGCCCCGGCTTTTTTCCCGTCTCATTTCATCTCCTTCGCGAAACCTTCACCCATGAACGATATCCGGCGCACCATTTTGTGGGTGATTTTTGGCTTCTCGATGGTCATGTTGTGGGACAACTGGCAGGTCTTCAACGGTCAAAAAGCCACGTTTT
>JANNEZ010000231.1:0-2647 GCA_031379255.1 Rhodoferax sp.
GGAGCTTGATCTTAGCGGATGGCCCTGGCCCGGCCTGGCCTGACAATCGCAAGCCACAATGCGGTTTTCACTGCCGCCAACTCCCATAAGCCACAACAGCGCCATTACATGAACGTCCGCCACCTGTTTACACCGCCCAACAACACCCGCCTGGGCCATTTGTGCGGCCCGATGGACGAGCACCTTCGCACCATCGAAACGGCCTTGAAGGTGAAAATTGCGCACCGCCACGAGCAATTCAAGATCGACGGCGCCAAGGCCCATTGCAAACGCGCGCTGGAGCTGTTGCAGGCGCTGTATGAAATCGCCGCGCGCCCGATCGAACCCGCCGTGGTGCAGATCATGCTGGCCGGCGATCCGGACCTCGACGACGCTGCCGCGCCCGCACTCAAAACCCGGCGCCCGGAGCTCAAACCCCGCACACTGAACCAGGCGACTTACCTCGACAACATTGCCGCCTTTGACATCACCTTCGGCATCGGCCCGGCCGGCACTGGCAAGACTTACCTGGCGGTAGCGATGGCGGTGGACGCCCTGCAACGCAGCGCGGTGCAACGCATCGTGCTCACCCGCCCCGCCGTGGAGGCCGGTGAGAAATTAGGCTACCTGCCGGGCGACCTGGCGCAGAAGATCGACCCGTATTTGCGCCCCCTGTATGACGCGCTGTATGACCTGCTCGGCTTCGACCAGGTGCAAAAAGCCTTCGAGCGCCAAACCATTGAAATCGCCCCGCTGGCCTTCATGCGCGGGCGCACGCAGAACAACGCCTTTGTGATCCTCGATGAAGCGCAAAACACCACGCCCGAGCAGATGAAAATGTTTTTGACGCGCATCGGTTTTGGCGCCAAGGCGGTGATCACCGGCGACGTGAGCCAGATCGACCTGCCCAAAACGCAGCAAAGCGGCCTGATCGACGCCGAGCGGGTGCTGAAACGCGTCACCGGCATTTCGTTTTGCCGCATGACCAGCGCTGACGTGGTGCGCCACCCCTTGGTCGCCCGCATTGTGGACGCCTACGACATGCCGGGCCGCTCCGCTACCGAACGTCCCGAGCGCCCCGAGTTGCCGCTCAAACCCGCCGGCCGGGCGCGTAGCGGCTCTGGCAGCAAATCCAGCTCCTGAAATCCGCCTCCCAAACACGCCCGGCGCCGATGCTCAAACACCTGCAGCTGTCACTCCAGTTCGCCCTGGGCCAGGCGTCCGGTGGAACCCGCGCCGAGGCGCAGCAGGCGGCCCGCCACCGCGCCGCCCTGCCGCGCCACTTTGTCGCCCGGTGCATCCGCCACGCGCTGCAACACGACGCTGAAATCACCGTGCGCATCGTCGGCAGCCTGGAAGGCCAGGCGCTGAACCGCGAGTACCGGCAAAAAGACTACGCCACCAATGTGTTGACCTTCGACTACGCCCGCCCGCCCGCCGCGCTTCGGGTGCAGGCCGACTTGGCGCTGTGCGCACCCGTGGTGGCGCGTGAGGCCCGCGAGCAGGGCAAAACCTTGCAAGCGCATTACGCGCACCTCTTGGTGCACGGAGCGCTGCATGCGCAGGGCTGGGACCATGAGACCTCTTTGGCTGCTGCCCGCGCCATGGAGGCACTCGAGGCCGAGATTCTGGGCCGGCTGGGATGGCGCAACCCCTACCGTTGAGACGCCTTCGCCTAGATTTTCACGCGGGATTATTACGCAGGACCATCACGCAAGAAATGCTACTAATTATATAGCAAACTATTTATACTATTCGTGACTTAACACTTGATTTTTCTTAAAATCCTGAAAATTTTCGCCATTTTTCCAAATAATTAACACCCATGTTAATTATTGCCCCCCTTAGAATCAATTTCATGCAAAACCGCCGCTCGCCCCGCTTTCGCCGGCACCTGCCCTGGCTCATGGCGTGGGCGCTGGTCAGCCTGCTGGCGGCCCTGATCCTCGGGCAGCGCGAGATCAACCGGCAGCGTGATATCTTTGACGCGGACCTGCACACCGCCCACAGCCTCCTGAGCCAAAAACTCCAGCAAAACGACGTGCTCCTGGCGGCGCTGGCCAGCGCGCCCGGCGCCGACTCGCTGGCGCGTATGGAGCAGCGCCTGGCCCACACCCACCCGCAGGTGTTGCAAGTGCAAAAACGCGACGCGGGCGGCTCCTGGGGCGACGA
This sequence comes from Rhodoferax sp., assembly GCA_031379255.1. Lineage (GTDB taxonomy): Bacteria > Pseudomonadota > Gammaproteobacteria > Burkholderiales > Burkholderiaceae_C > JANYCG01. Next base: position 2,152 of record JANNEZ010000231.1, read on the forward strand.
GTCGATGGCCGCCGCCGAAGAAACCTCGGCCCAACAAAAACGCCCGGTGATGGCCTACGCCAACCTCGCGCGCGACCGTTATCTGCTGGTGCAAGCCGCCGTGCCGACCAGCCTGGCGCTGCTGTTGGACCTGCGCGCGCAGGTCCCCTGGAGCCAATGGCCGATGGCGCGCGAGGCCAGCCCGGCGCAGGTGCGGCTCGAATACCAGCGCCAGTTTCTGAGCTTGCAAGACGGCCTGCTGCCCGCGCCAGACGGCACATCCTCGGGCACTGCCTCGGGTCTATCAGCGGCACGCGGCTGGCCCCTCAATTTCAGGAAGCCGCTGGATTCGGCCAGCCAGCCATTCGTCTTGACCGGCCGGCGCCACATCACTTGGAACGAACTGCCCTGGAGCCCGATTTTCAACATCTCGCTGTTCACGGCTTTGCTCCTTCTGGCAGCCCGCGCGCTGCTGCGCCAGCGCCACGACATGGCCCGCGCGCGCGAGCTGATGCAC
>JANNEZ010000246.1:0-20776 GCA_031379255.1 Rhodoferax sp.
GGCCTGCCCTGGGGTGCGCGAAGTGGCAGTGGTCGGTGTACCCGACCCGATTCTGGGTGAAAAACTGTGCGCCTGCGTCGCGGTGATGGAAGGACAGGCGGTGTCGCTGGAGACACTCAAAAACTACCTGCGCAACGAGCAGCGCATCGCCAGCTACAAACTGCCCGAGTACTATTTGCCGCTGTCCGCCCTGCCCCGCAACCCGGTTGGCAAGATCCTGAAGCGCACGCTGCGCGAACAGGCGCTGGCGCTGGTGTCCATCAAGGAGACCGCATGAAGGCCGGTGAATCGACGCCCGTACAACCGGCCAATCAACTGAAAACCTTGTTGTAAGAGGAACACCATGAAAAGACGCACGCTGATTCAATCGCTGACGGCCCTTCCGCTGCTTGCCTCCGGATTTCCCGCGTGGTCGCAGGCCGGCTTTCCTGACCGGCCGGTGCGTGTGGTCGTGCCGTTTGCGGCCGGCAATACGCTGGACACCGCGCTGCGCCAGGTGGCCGAGGTCTTCAAGCAAAACACGGGGCAACCGCTGATTGTGGAAGCCAAGCCGGGTGGCTCGGGCATCATCGCGGCCCAGGCGGTGATGCAGGCCGCCCCAGACGGCTACACCCTGCTGCTGGCCAACACCAGCATGTTCACCATCAACCCCCATACCTTCAGCAAACTGCCCTACGACCCGGAAAAAAACTTCAAACCGGTGACCAATTTTTTGGGAGCGGCGCTGGTGATGGCCGTGCATGCCAGTGTGCCCGCCAACAACCTTGCCGAGTTTGTGGCCTGGGCCAAGGCCAACCCCGGCAAGGTGTCTTTTGCGTCTTTCACCGCCGGAAACTCTTCGCACTTTGCGGGGGTGATATTGAACCAGCGCGCCGGGCTGGACATGACACATGTGCCCTTCAACGGCACGCCACCCGCCGTGCAGAACCTGGTGGGCGGGCAGGTGAATGCGGCTTTCCTGCCGCTGCTGGCCGTCAAGCCGCATGTAGAGTCAGGCAAGGTCAAGCTGATTGCCATCACCAGCCCGCAGCGCTCGGCGCTGGCGCCCAGCATGGCTACCTTCAGCGAGCTGGGTTACCCGGAGCTTGACATCTACATCTGGTCGTCCATTGCAGCGCCTGCCGGCACGCCGGATGCGGTCATCAGCCGGCTCAATACCGAGTTTGTGAAGGCCTTGCGCAGCGCCGAGATCCGCGACAAGTGGGCAGCCATGGCTTTTGAGCCCATGCCGGCGACGCCCGAAGAAACCGCCCGTTTTGCGCAGGCCGAGTCCAAACGTTGGGCCGAAGCCGTGAAGATTTCCGGCTTCAAAGCGGCGGAGTGAACGACCGAATGAGCCCTGGTTCAACACCGCGCATGCGTTACGCCGGCTTCACGCTTCGATTGCCCGTGGTGGCGGCGCCGATGTTCCTGATTTCCGGGCCAAGCCTGGTGCTGGCGGCTTGCCGCGCTGGCATCGTCGGCGCATTTCCCACGCCCAATGCGCGGCCCATCTCGCAGTTGTTCCAATGGATGCAACAAATCACCGAAGGCCTGGCCCAGGCGCGTGAGGTGCTGGGCAGCGAATTGCTCGGGCCCTGGTGCGCCAACCTGGTGACCCATTCGTCCAACACCCGGCTGGCCGAAGACCTGGCGCTTATCGCCAAATTCAAGCCACCCATCGTGGTCACCGCTTTGGGCAGTCCCAAACCCGCCATTGACGTGGTGCATGCCTACGGTGGCGTGGTCTATGCCGACGTGATCAACCTGACGCTGGCGCGCAAGGCGGTGCAGGCCGGCGCGGATGGCCTGGCCTGCGTCAGCGCGGGCGCGGGCGGACACACCGGGTTTTTGTCCCCCTTTTCTTTTGTGCGGGCCGTGCGCGAGTTTTTTGACGGCACCGTCATCCTGGGCGGCGGCATCAGCGACGGCTGGGGTGTCGCCGGGGCCTTGGCCTCTGGGGCCGACCTGGTTTACATGGGCACCAGCTTCATTGCCACCCAGGAAAGCATGGCCGCAAATGCCTACAAACAGATGCTGGTGGACAGCACGGCAGACGACCTGCTGGTCAGCGCCGGCCTCACCGGCACGCCCGCCAGCTGGCTCAAACCCTCGCTGCGGGCCAATGGCCTGGACCCGGACAACATGCCCGCTGCGCCGGACCGGCGTTACGACAGCAACCAGTCCATCGCCGGCAAAAAATGGATGGATGTCTGGGCGGCCGGGCAAGGGCTGGGGCAAATAAAGTCGGTGCGACCCGTGGCCAAAGTGGTTGATCAACTGGCGGCTGAATACGAAAGCGCCAGGGCACGGTTGGCGTCTCTGTAACTGAAGCAAAGGAAATGGCCATGACACAACCCACCTATATCCTCGGCGGCTATCAAACCGATTTCGCCAAAGCCTGGTCGCGCAACGGGCAAGATATATCCGACATGACGCGCGAAGCCACCTTGGGGGTGCTGGAAGCCTGCTCATTGCCTGCACAGTCGATTGCCAGCATCCACGTGGGCAATGCGTTTGGCGAACTGCAACGCCAGCAGGCGCACCTGGGTGCCATGGTGGCCCAGGTGGTGCCCGAACTGTGGGGCGTGCCAGCCATGCGCCATGAAGGGGCCTGTGCGTCGTCGTCCCTCGCGGTGCTGACAGCGATGGCCGAAATTGAAGCCGGCCGGTATGACTGCTTGCTGGTGCTGGGTGTGGAGGAGTTCAAGAACCTGCCGGGGGATCAGGCCTCGGTGAACCAGAACGCCGCCGCCTGGCAGGGCCATGAAGACATAGACTGCACCTTCATGTGGCCAGCGACATTCGGCCTCTTGGCCCAGGAGTACGAGCGCCGCTACGGCCTGGACCGCAAACACCTCAACCGCATTGCCGAGCTCAACTACGGCAATGCCAAACGCAACCCGCTGGCGCAAACCCGCAAATGGCAATTTGAGCCCTTGAGCTTCACTGACGACGATGAAGCCAACCCGGTGATCGAGCCCGGCACCCGGCGCCAGGACTGCGGGCAGATCACCGACGGCGCCTGCGCGTTGGTGCTGGCCTCCGAGGAGTTTGCCAGCCAGCACGCCAAATCGCTCGGCACCTCAATGGGTGCCATGGCCCGCATCACCGGCTGGGGCCACCACAACGCCGGGCTCAAATTCAAGGACAAGCTGGAGCGCAGCCGCAACGCGACTTACGTGTTCCCGCATGTGCGCCAGACCATAGAAGACGCGTGGCGGCGCGCCGGCCTGGATACGAATTGCGGCATTGCCGAAATCAGCGGTGTGGAAACCCACGACTGCTTCACCACCACCGAATACATGGCCATCGACCACCTGGGTTTGACTGCCCCCGGCCAGAGCTGGCAGGCCGTGGAAGACGGGCGGATAGAGCACGGAGGGCTTTGCCCCGTCAACATGAGCGGCGGGCTGATTGGCTGCGGCCACCCGGTTGGCGCCACCGGCACACGCATGTTGTTTGACGCGGCACGGCAGGTGACCGGCGCTGCGGGTGACTGCCAGATTGACGGCGCGGAGAAAATCCAGACCCTGAACATCGGGGGCTCCTGCGCCACCGTGGTGAGTTTTGTGGTGGCGCGCGGCGATTGAGCCCGGATCTGGACCTCACCCGCGACGCGCTGGCCAGCAGCACGCTCGGGCACGGCCTGCTGCTCCTGGGAGACCGCTGGACGGTGGCGCTGATTCTGGATGCCTTCCTCGGTGTGCGGCGGTTTGACGACTGGCAGGCGCGCCTGGGCATCCCGCGCCACACCCTCACCGAGCGGCTCAAGACGCTGACGGCGCTGGGACTCCTGGAACAGCGCCCCTACCAACAACGGCCGCTGCGCCAGGCCTACCACCTGACCGCCAAGGGCCTGACGCTGTACGACCACGTGCTCATGATGTGGGTCTGGGAGCGGCGCTGGGGCTCGCGTCAGTTGGCCTTGCCGCAACAACTGGCGCATCAAACCTGCGGCCATGCGTTTGTGCCGCAGCTTGGCTGCCGTGCCTGTGGCGGCCGCGTGGGCCTGAACGATTTGCGGTTTTCGCTGAAGGTCAACACGGCGCTGCTCGGCGCGTCGCTGCCCGGTGCGTCGCCGCTGCGCCAGCGCGGCGCGCGCCTCACGCCGCAGGAGAGCCAGCAAATGGGCCTGGGCTTGCGGGTGGACCGCTGGGCGCTCTTGATTGTGGCCAGCGTTTTTCTGGGCTGCCACTGCTTCGACCAGTTCAGCCACGTGCTGGGCATCGGCAGCAGCGTGCTGGCGCGGCGCCTGGCCAGCATGGTCGAGGCCGGCTTGCTCCTGTGCCAGCCTGACCTGGTCGATGCGCGACGCAAAATCTACCGCCTCACGCCCGCCAGCCGCGACTTGTTTGGCTACATCATGTGTTTTTCAAGCTGGGCCGGGCGGCAGCATTTCCAGCAAGCCAGCTCAATCCAGCCGACGCACAGCGCGTGCGGCAAACCCTTCGTTCCCCAAGTGGTGTGCAGCCACTGCCATGGGGGTTTGATGCCGCGGGACGTGCGTTTCAGAAAGGCCTTGGCCTGAAACCGGCCCCGCTCAATCCGGCTCCACCTGAACCGGCACGCGCGGCGCCAGCGCGCACATCAACTCATAACCCAGCGTGCCGCCGGCCTGCGCCACTTCGTCGATCGACAACACCGCGCCACCCGCTGCGCGCCCCCACAACGTGGCCGCACTGCCAAACCCGGCTGCGGGCACGGGCGTCAAATCGACCGTGAGCATGTCCATGCTCACCCGCCCGACCAGGCGCGTGCGCACACCGTCGACCAGCACCGGCGTGCCGGTGCTGCAATGGCGCGGGTAAGCGTCGGCGTAACCACAGGCGACCACACCGATACGCAACCGGCTCCCGGCGGTGAACGAGGAGCCATAACCCACCGTGTCGCCCGGCGCGAGCTGCTGCACGCCGATGATCTTGCTGGCCAGCGTCATCGCCGGTTGCAGGCCCCAATGTTCAGCCGAATGTTCCGGAAAATCCGGCGCGCTGCCATACAGCGCGATGCCGGCGCGCACCCAGTCGCTGGTGATGGCGCTGTGGCGCAAGCTGGCGGCGCTGTTGCTTAAACAGCGTTCGCCCGGCAAATCACGGCTGGCGGTTTCAAAGGCCGCCATCTGCGCGGCGATGCCCCGGGGCCCATCGGCATCGCTGAAGTGCGCCATGTGCGAAATTTCATCCACCTGCGGCAAGGCGTTCAGGCGCGTCCAGGCAGCGCGGTAACGGGCCGGGGTGAAACCCAGCCGGTTCATGCCGGCGTTCATTTTGAGGAAGACGCGCTGCGGCACATTGGTTTTGTGCGCCGCGAGCCAGTCGATCTGCTCCTCGCCATGCACCGTGTGCCAAAGACCCAGGCGCGAACACAGTTCCAGATCGCGCGGCTCGAATACCCCTTCGAGCAGCAGGATGGGGCCGCGCCAGCCCAGGTCACGCACGCGCTGCGCTTCGGCCAAGTCCAGCAGCGCGAAACCGTCGGCGCCCTGCAGGCCCTCAAACACGCGCTCGATGCCATGGCCATAGGCGTTGGCCTTGACCACCGCCCACACCCGGGCATCGGGCACACGGCGCCGGATTTGCGCCAGGTTGTGGCGCAAAGCGGCGGTGTAAATGGTGGCTTGAACTGAACGGGGCATGGCAGCATCTAACACAAAGACCCAAAGGGTATCACTGTAGATTTTGGCTCCGCGCGCGCGGTTCGGAATGGTGTTGCCCGTGCTATAACCTAACCGCTTTACATACCAGATACAAATCGTTGGACCTCAGGAGAACTGATGCGGCCTGTCCCCGAATGAAACGCGGCTTTTTCACCATCATGTCGGCGCAGTTTTTCAGCTCGCTGGCAGATAACGCGCTGTTTGTCGCCGCCATTCAATTGCTCAGGACGGAGAAAGCGCCCGAGTGGCAGCAGGCCGCGCTGGTGCCGATGTTTGCGTTGTTCTATGTGATCCTGGCGCCGTTTGTCGGCGCGTTTGCCGACTCCCTGCCCAAGGGCCGGGTGATGCTGATCAGCAATTTCATCAAGATTGCAGGCTGCCTGATGATGCTGTTTGGCACCCACCCCCTGTTGTCGTACGCGATCGTGGGCCTGGGCGCGGCGGCCTATTCGCCGGCCAAATACGGCATCCTCACCGAGCTGCTGCCGGCCTCGCAATTGGTCAAAGCCAATGGCTGGATTGAAGGCTTGACCATCGCCTCCATCATCCTGGGTGTGCTGATGGGCGGGCAACTGGTCGGGCCGGCCGTCGCCAAAGTATTGCTCTCGGTGGACTTCCCCTGGGTTGACACCGGCATCGACTCCGCGCCCGAGGCGGCCATCTGCATATTGATCATTGTTTACCTGATCGCCGCGCTGTTCAACACGCACATCCCGGATACCGGCGTGGAAATGCGGCCTCTGCCCAAACGCATCACCAGCCTGCTGCCCGACTTCTGGACCTGCAACCTGCGCCTCTGGCGCGACCGGCTGGGGCAGATTTCTCTGGCCTCCACCACCCTGATCTGGGGCGCGGCCGGCAACCTCAAAACCATTGTGCTGACCTGGGCCGCCGTGGCCCTGGGTTACAGCGTCACCCAGGCCTCGGCGCTGCAGGGCGTGGTGGCCATTGGCCTGGCCGGGGGCGCGGTGCTCGCTTCAATGCGCATGAAACTGGTCGACGGCCCGCGCGTGATCCCGATGGGCATTGCGATGGGCGTCGTCATCATCCTGCTGATCTTCATTGACAACGTCTGGCTGGCCACGCCCTTCTTCATCCTGCTGGGCGCGCTGGGCGGCTTCATGGTGGTGCCGATGAACGCGCTGCTGCAACACCGCGGCCACAATTTGATGGGCGCCGGGCGCTCGATTGCCGTGCAAAACTTCAACGAAAACCTCTCCATCCTGCTGCTGGGCGTGGCCTACAGCTTCAGCGTCTCGCCCAGTGTGGGCCTGTCGCCGTTTGGCGCCATCGCCGCCTTTGGCGTGGTGGTGGGCGGTGTGATGTGGTTGATCCACCGCTGGCACAAAAGCAATTGCATTCACCACCGGGCCGAGGTGGAGCACCTGATGGACATTGCGCGCAACGACAATTTGCATGGGTGACTCTCTTTTCAAATCAGCGCGGTATGCCGTTGATGCTCCTGGCCGTGCTGAAGCGCTGCCGCCGCCGGTTCGCCTAATCTCGCGCTGATTTGAAAAGAGATTTGGCTACTGTGCTCGCGGCGCTTGCGCTGAGCTTCAACGCCTTTGTTTTTGGCGTTTCCTGGTGGCCGTTTCGCGCGCTTCAAAGCCACGGCCTGCACCCGCTGTGGGCCACCGCATTCATGTTTGTTTTCTCTGTCATTTGCATTTTGGCGTGGCGGCCCGGCGGCTGGCGCGGATTCGGGCAGGCGCCCCTCTTGTGGCTCCTGTTTGCCGCCTCGGGGCTGACCAATGTAGGCTTCAACTGGGCCGTCACCGTGGGCGACGTGGTGCGGGTGGTTCTGCTGTTTTACCTGATGCCCGCCTGGACCGTGGCGATCGCCTGGGTGCTGCTGGGCGAGCGGCCCACGGCCGGCTCCCTGCTGCGAGTAGCGCTGGCGCTGGCCGGCGTGCTGGTCGTGCTCAAGACGCCCGAATCACCCTGGCCGCTGCCGCAAAGTCTGCCGGATTGGCTGGCGCTTGCGGGCGGCTTCTCGTTTGCAATGACGAATGTGCTGCTGAAAAAGCTCGCCCATACGCCCGATGCCTCGCGCATGATGGCCATGTTCGGTGGCGGCGCGGTGATGGCCATTGCCGTGGCGTTGGCCAACCACGGCTCGGGCCTGGTTCCGCTGCCGCCGGCCCCTGCCACCGCGTGGCTGCTGGTTGCGGCGTGCCTCAGTGTCGCTTTTTTGCTGGGCAACCTGGCGCTGCAATACGGCGCGGCGCGCCTCACCGCGAGCGCCACGTCGCTCATCATGCTCACCGAGGTAATCTATGCCAGCGCCTCAGCCAGCCTGCTCGGCGCGGGCGAAATCACCCTTCGCACCGCCATCGGCGGGGCTTTGATTTTGCTGGCATCATTGCTCTCAGTGCTTGGCAGGCGGGCTTGACCGCCGTTGCCATGTTGCCGCAACAGAGCGCTTTCACCAAGGGGAAATTTATGGCCACCGTGTACGAGTTTTCTGCCAACAGCATCCAGGGCAAAAGCGTCAAACTCAACAAGTTCAAGGGCAAGGCGATGTTGATCGTCAACACCGCCAGCGCGTGCGGATTCACGCCGCAGTTTGGCGGGCTCGAAGAGCTGCACAAGGAATACGGCGGCAAGGGCCTGGTGGTGCTGGGGTTTCCGTGCAACCAGTTTGGCGCGCAGGACAGCGGCAGCAACGGCGAAATCGCCGAGTTTTGCCAGCTCAATTACGGCGTGAGTTTTCCAATGATGGAGAAAGTCGACGTTAACGGCACGGGCGCCCACCCCCTGTTCCAGTGGCTCGCCACCGAGGCGCCGGGCCTCTTGGGCAGCAAGGCGATCAAATGGAACTTCACCAAATTCCTGGTCGGCAAGGACGGCAGTGTGGTCAAACGCTACGCGCCAACAGATGCGCCCGCCAGCATGACCAAGGACATTGAAGCCGCTTTGGCAGCCTGAGGCGATTCCCCCGCAAACCCGAGAGGATTTCCCATGTATGCAGGTCAGCACGCCACACAGAACCCCGAGCGGATCGCATTTGTCATGGCCAGCACCGGCGAAGCCGTTCCCTACGCCGAGCTGGTCTGCCGCACCAACCGGCTGGCCCACCTGCTGCGCGCCGAAGGCCTCAAGCGCCTTGACCACTACGCCATCTTCATGGAGAACAACAACCGTTACCTGGAATGCAACGGCGCTGGTGAAGGCTCGGGCCTGTATTACACCTGCATCAACTCCTTTCTCACGGCGCAGGAGTTGGTGTATATCCTTGACAACAGCGAGTCCCAGCTGCTGATCACCTCGGTGGGCAAGCTGGCGGTGGCGCAGGCCGCATTGGCGCAGTGCAAAGGTGTGCGGCGTTGCCTGGTGGTGGACGGCGGTGACGTTGTGCGCGCCCTGAATGACCCGCGCTTCAGCGACTACGCAGAGGCGATCAGCGCCTACCCAGACACACCCATCGCCGACCCTTCCCTGGGTGCCGCCATGCTGTATTCCTCGGGAACCACGGGGCTGCCCAAAGGCATTTTGCGGCCGCTGCCTGGGACGCCCCCATCAGAGCCGCTGCCGTTGTTTCACTTTCTCAACAAGTTGTGGCAATGCAGTGACGCCATGCAGTACCTCTCGCCTGCGCCCCTGTACCACTCGGCACCCCAGGCCAATGTGGCGCTCGCCATCCGCAACGGCGGCACGGTGGTGATCATGGAAAACTTTGACCCCGAGCGTTACCTGGCCCTGGTGGAGAAATACCGCATCACCCACACCCAGCTGGTGCCGACCATGTTCAGCCGCATGCTCAAGCTGCCAGAAGCAACGCGCCGCCGGTACGACCTGTCGAGCCTGCAGATCGCCATCCACGCGGCGGCGCCCTGCCCGGCGCAGGTGAAAGAGCAAATGATCGACTGGTGGGGGCCGATCATCCACGAGTATTACGGCGCCACCGAGGGCATGGGCTTCACCGCCTGCAATTCGGCCGAGTGGCTGGCGCACCGTGGCACCGTAGGGCGCGTGCTGCTGGGCGAGTTGCATGTGATGGACGAAGCCGGGCAACCGGTTGCCAAGGGAGCCCCGGGGGAGTTGTGGTTCAAGACCGCCTCGCCCTTCGTTTATTTCAATGACCCGCAGCGCACCGCCGCCACCCGCTCCGCCGACGGCAGCATGAGCACGGTGGGCGACGTCGGATTTGTTGACGATGACGGGTTTTTGCACCTGACCGACCGCTCCACCTTCATGATCATTTCGGGCGGCGTCAACATTTACCCGCAGGAGTGCGAGAACCTGCTCATCACCCACCCTCAAGTGGCGGATGCGGCGGTTTTCGGCGTGCCCAATGAAGATCTGGGTGAAGAGGTCAAGGCCGTGGTGCAAGCCATGCCGGGCGTCGTGGCCAACGCCGCGCTGGCCCAGGAGTTGATCGCATTTTGCCGCCAGCACCTGGCGCCGATGAAGTGCCCCCGCTCGGTGGACTTCATCGAGGTGATGCCGCGCTTGCCCACCGGCAAACTCTACAAGCGCCCGTTGCGTGACGCCTACTGGCAGGGCCGCGGGCAAAGCCGGATCGTTTAATATGCTATATATTATATAGCAAACTATTCAAATAATACGTGACTTCATTCTTGATTTTTCTTAAAATCAGCGGTTTACACCCGGATTGAGTCTTAATCGTACCCAAATTGGGTATTAATGGACGCGACACGACACGGTATGTTGGAGGCTGGCACGGGTCCGTGTCTTGCGCAACAATGCGTCCATCACATCGAAAGCCAGGAACACCGATGGAACTCAACGTCAACGGCAAAGCCACGCAGGCCGACGCCGACCCCGCCATGCCCCTGCTGTGGCTGCTGCGTGATGTGCTGAACCTCACCGGCACCAAATTTGGCTGCGGCATCGCCGCCTGCGGCGCCTGCACCGTGCATGTGGACGGGCAAGCCGTGCGCTCGTGTGTCACCCCGGCCTCGGCCGTCGTGGGCAAACCGATCCGCACCATCGAGTCGCTCGGCACGGCTGAAAAACCCCACCCGGTGCAGGCGGCGTGGATCGCCGAACAGGTGCCGCAATGCGGGTATTGCCAAAGCGGCATGTTGATGGCCGCTGCCGCGCTGCTGGAGAAAAACCCGAAACCGTCTGACGCCGACATCGACGCCGCCATGACCAACATCTGCCGCTGCGGCACCTACCAGCGCGTGCGCAAGGCGATTCACCGCGCGGCCGGCGCCGCTGGAGCCGCAACATGAAGCGCCGCACCTGGATTCTGGGCGGGCTGGGCGCAGCGGGCGCATTGATCGTCGGCTGGGGCGCGATGCCGATGCGCTCGCGCCTGGGCAAGCCGCAACACATGTTGCCTCCCACGCAGGGCGAAGTCGCCTTGAACGGCTGGATCAAGATCGCGCAGGACGGCAGCGTGGCGCTGGCCATGGCACGGGCCGAAATGGGCCAGGGTGTGCACACGGCGTTGCCAATGCTCGTCGCCGAAGAACTGGACGTTCCCCTAGCCAAAGTGCGGCTGGAACAGGCTGGCGCCGATTCCATCTACGGCAACGTGTTGATGATGCGGCTGGCCTTGCCGTTTCATCCGCTGGACCTGGAAGGTGACGAAAAACCGCTGAAGATCAAGGTCACGCACTGGTTGCTCGACAAAGCCGTGCGCGAACTCGGCCTGAACGCCACCGGCGGCTCCAGCAGCGTGTCAGACGCCTGGGACCACCTGCGCATGGCGGCAGCCCTGGCCCGCGCCAGCCTCGTCAACGCGGCGGCCGATGCCTGGAAGGTGCCCGTCGCCGAAGTCAAGGTTGTCAATGGCGTGATCCAGCACGCCTCCGGCAAACAGGGCCACTATGGCGAATTCGCCAAGGCGGCGCTGGCGCTGAACTTGACCGAAGCCAAACTGAAAGACCGCAAGGACTGGAAGTTGATCGGCACCGCCGCGCCGCGCACTGACCTGCCGGCCAAAGTGAACGGCAGCGCCCGTTTTGGCCTGGACGCGCGGCCCGAAGGCCTGGTCTTTGCCACCGTGCGGCAGTCACCCATGCTGGGCGGCTCATTGGGCAGCCTGGATGAAAAAGCCGCCATGGCCATCCCGGGTGTCGAGCGTTTTGTGATGTTGCCCGGTTACGCGGGCGGCAGCGCGGGGTTTGCGGTGGTGGGCAAAACCACCTGGCATGCCTTGCAAGGCGCCGCTGCCGCACAGGCGGTCTGGAAGCAGCGGCCCCTGGGTGCACTGAACAGCCAAGCCATTGCGGCCCACCTGAGCCAGATGGCCAGCCAGGAGGATGGCTTCAGTTTCCACAAAAAAGGCGATGTGCTGGCGGCGCATGCAAAAGCCAGCCGCGTCATTGAAGCTACCTACAGCGCGCCCTTTCTGGCGCACGCCACGATGGAGCCGATGAACTGCACGGCGCAGGTCAAAGACGGCCAGGTGACACTCTGGACCGGCACCCAAGTGCCCGAAGTGGCCCGTGCCGCAGCGGCCAAAGTGGCCGGTGTGGCGCTGGACAAAGTGACCCTGCACGCGATGCTGCTGGGCGGTGGCTTCGGCCGGCGCCTGGAAGTCGACTATGTGGCGCAGGCGGTGCGCGTGGCGATGGATTGTGGCGGGCGCCCGGTGCAGCTGGTGTGGTCGCGCGAAGAAGACACCACCCATGACTTCTACCGGCCGATGCAGGTGGCACACCTGAAGGCCTCGGTCGATGTGCCGGGGCTGTACAGCACTTTGTCGATCAAGTCGGCGGGTGATGCGATGTCTCCCAGGTTTCTGGAACGCATCCTGCCCGCCATGGCTGGCCCGGTTGATCCGCCTGACAAATCGAGTGCCGAAGGCCTGTTCGACCTGCCCTACGGCTTTGTTCACCAACACATGGCCCACGTGGCCACACGCACCCATGTGCCGATTGGCAACTGGCGCTCGGTCGGGCATTCCCACAACGCCTTCATCTCGGAGAGTTTCATCGACGAAATCGCCTTTGAGACCAAGCAGGACCCGCTCGAACTGCGCCGCGCTTTGTTGAAAGACGCGCCGCGTTACCTCGCGGTGTTGAACCTGGCCGCTGACAAAGCACAGTGGGGCAAACCAGCGCCTGCAGGCCGCGCGCGCGGTGTGGCACTGCACGAGTCCTTCGGCTCCATCATCGCGCAGGTGGCCGAGGTCTCGCTGGTCGGTGGCAAACCGCGCGTGCACCGCGTGGTGTGCGCCATCGACTGCGGCACTGTGGTCAACCCGGGCATCGTGGCGCAGCAGATGGAAGGCTCGGTGATCTTTGCGCTCACTGCCGCGCTGTACGGCAAGATCGACATTGTTGAAGGTGTGGTGCAGCAGACCAACTTCAACCATTACCCGATGCTCAAGCTCGCCGAGGCGCCGGTGGTTGAAACCCACATCCTGCCAAGCCTGCGCCCCCCCAGCGGTGTGGGTGAGCCCGGTGTGCCGCCCCTCGCGCCCGCCGTGGCCAATGCCGTCTTCGCCTTGACGGGCAAGCGCCACCGCAGCCTGCCGCTGCTGGCGTGAGCCCGGCCGCAGCAAACCTCCCCACAAAGCGGGTATGAGCAAAGTCTACAGAGGCGTCGACCCCCTACTGGGGCCGGTTGAATACCGCGACCGCAAGCGCCTGTGGTGGTTGCTGTCAGTGGCCTTTCCGTTGCTGCCCTTTACCGGCATGGCGGCGCACGCGGCCAGCGGTCTGCAGATCGCGCTGGCCCTGCCGATTCTGATCAGTTATGGCCTGATGCCGCTCTTGGACGCGCTGATTGGCGAAGACCCGAGCAACCCGCCCGAAGCGGCGGTGGCTCAGCTCGAGGACGACCGGTATTACCGCTGGTTGACCTGGGCCATCGTGCCGATGCATTTTGTGGCGCTGATCGGTTGCGCCTGGTGGGTCGGCACACACGACTTGTCGTGGTGGGCGGTTGGCATCATGGCTTACGTCGCGGGCACCGATTCCGGTCTGGGCATCAACACCGGGCACGAACTGGGCCACAAAAACAATGCCGTCGAGCAATGGCTGGCGCGCCTGGTGCTGGCCGTGCCGGTATATGGCCACTTCACGGTGGAGCATGGCCGGGGCCATCACCGTTTTGTGTCAACCCCTGAAGACCACGCCAGCGCGCGGATGGGCGAGAGCATTTACCGCTTCGCCATGCGGGAACTGCCGGGCGGCATCCGGCGCGCCTGGCAACTCGAAGGCGAGCGACTCGCGCAGTTGAAAAAACCGCTCTGGAGCCGGCACAACACCATGCTGCAGTCGTATGCCATCAGCGCCGTGCTCCAGCTCGGACTGATCGCCGCCTTCGGCTGGGTGATGCTGCCCTTCCTGGCCCTGCACAACCTGATTGCCTGGTGGCAACTGACGTCGGCCAACTACGTGGAGCACTACGGGCTCTTGCGCGAGCGCTTGCCCAATGGCCATTTTGAGACGCCCAAACCGCACCACTCCTGGAACACCAACCACCTGATCACCAACCTGGCGCTGTTCCACCTGCAACGGCACTCCGACCACCACGCCTACCCGCTGCGGCGTTACCAGTCTTTGCGCCATTTCGAGGAGGTGCCGCAATTGCCCAGCGGCTACTTTGGCATGTTTCCGCTGGCCTACGTGCCGGCTCTGTGGTTCAAGGTGATGAACCACCGGCTGATGGCCTTGCCGCATGTGAACGGTGACTTGAGCCGCGTCAACATCGATCCGAAGAAGCGCCCTGAGATCGAGGCGTGCTGGGCTTAAGCGTTGGGTATAGGTGACTGCCCCGACGACAGTGCGCCTATCCACAATCTCCTATAGACAACAAAGGTAGGTTTTAAGAAGCGGCGATTACACACGCTTGCTCTGGACAAAGTTGCTGAATCTTCACATCAAGCTCTTCGAGAAGTATTTTTTGTTCATGCCAGTCTGTGTCAAGAGCATTGACAACTCGTGCTTTAGCAACCAGAGCCACCGCAAGGAATTTTCTGTCGTTCTTGTCCAATGAGTTGTCTGGCAACTCGTCAAATCCAGTCGTGCCGTCACCATTCGGTGTCACCTTTACTATTTGTACGCGCCGGTTCAAATGTTTGTTGTCATGCAAATACTTGAAGAAAACGTCACCTACCCCGGGCTGACCGCTAAAACTGAAATGAGCACAATATTCATTAAAAATTAGATCCTGATCGTCCAGGATCACTTTTGAATTTTTCCTAAAGTCAACCAAGCTCGATAAGAACTTTACGCAATTCAATTGGCATTCGTTGCTTGCGTGGGTATTTTTGCCGTTTGCTGCGATAGGAACATTGGTGTCAACCACGAACCTCATGCCGTAGTACCTTGCTTCACAGATATTTTTCGCTGAAGTGCAGCTTTGCGTGTTTCAGCAATTTCCGTCATTTCGTCACCAAAAAAATTCTCCGGCCAATTTCGTATTTCACCAAAAATATCCAAGTCAAGTTGGATCAATTTCGACTCACCGTTTACGCTGTTGCAGAAATACAATTTCACGAGATCAGCGCTACAAGTTTCGTCAGCAATCCTCCGTTGAAATCGTCGAAGCATGTGTTCACTGTGGCTTTCAACTATGACTTGAAGATTGCGGGTTTGTGCCACCTTCAAAATCACGTCAGCTAGTCCAGTCTGAACGGATGGGTGCAGATGAATCTCAGGCTGCTCCATTAAAACTGTACTTCCTTCAGGTACGTAGTACAGCAATACGAGCGCTGGAAGCACTTGCGAAACACCAAAGCCAACGTCCGTCAGTGACGCAGTTGGGCTGTTGGCATCTCGCTTTACAACCGCACGATATAAATTCGCTCCTGACCCGATCTCTTCGATTTTGAACTCATGTATCAAGCCTAGCTCTTTGAGCCAATAAGCGATGATCTCCTGAAATGGTTTGTAGTGCGTTTTTCTACCTAAGTTGCGCTTCTCGCCACGAAGTGTCGCTGACTGCAGGGCTTCGATAGTGCGTTCACCTCTTCTGCCAACGTCGCTTGGGCTAGCCCCCGACCATGGATACTCGCGTTTCGGATACTCGCGAAGCGGCCCGAGGTAATAGATTGAATCCATCAAAGTTTCATACTCGGACTCGAAAAGCCCCAGAAAGTCGGAGTTCTTGAAATAGGTTTTGGCCTGATCTGGAAATAAGTGTGTTTTCACGGGTCCAGGGAGTGTCCAAGCCCTGGCTTGGTTTCGGACAAAACGAAATTCTGAAGGCGTCGGAACGTCTGCTCGCAACTGAAAGTCCGTCGCTCCTGGTTTCTTTGGCTCAATCAAAAATCTGAAATCCCCAAGACAATATTCCAAGCGATCAGATACCAACGTCTGTCCACGAAGTTCTACGCGCGATTTAATGGCGAGCTGAACGCCACTTGCAAGCACGTCGTTTCGCTTGACGGAAGAATCGTTAATGGTCAGCTTTGCGCGCAAGCTCCACTGCAGGTCCCAGGACAATACTGAATTCTTGTCGTGGGCATGAATCAGATCGGGAAAACTTCCAAGATTCACCAACTGATCAGGTCCGCCAAAGTCAAGAACCAGACTACGATCCGTTGCGTTCTTAGTTTGTTTGAGCAGCAGCAAGAATTGAAAAACACTGCTTTTACCTGAGCTATTCGTACCGAAAAGGCCAGTGACTCCACCAAGATCCATTTCCAGTTTTTTCCATGCCTTGAAATTTTCAACGCATATTCGGTTCAGCATCTGAAGACTTTCGAGTTATTGACTGGTAGTGTTAACCTAAATTTGCATTTAAACATACCCTCCAGCCAGTTCTTCTATTGTGCGCATTGCGGCTGAGTCCATGGCATTTCTGATGTCGCCAAACCGGCTCTAGACAATGCAGCGTCCAGCACCTCCACCCAGTGTTTCACTGGGGTTGAAGTTCCACTTTGCAGGTGTGTGATGCAGCCAATGTTGGCGCTCACGATCACCTCAGCCTGTGTGTCCTTCAGGTGAGCGAGCTTGCGGTCGCGAAGCGCGTAAGCCAAGGCCGGCTGGAGCACGGAATAGGTGCCCGCCGAGCCACAACACAGGTGGGATTCATTGAGCACCGGTTTCACGTCGAAACCCAGTTTGGCCAAATGGGTCTCAACGCCGCCCCGCAGTTGCTGGCCGTGTTGCAAGGTGCACGGCGGATGGAATGTGATCGATGGGCCAGACGTTTTGACTTGGCCCTTCAACCGTTCAACCAGCTCGGGCAAGCATTCGCTGAGGTCGCGCGTCAAGCTGCTGATGCGCTTTGCTTTGGCGGCGTACTGCGGGTCGTCGCGCAAGACATGGCCGTAGTCTTTCACCATCACACCGCAGCCGGAGGCGTTCATCAAGATGGCCTCGACCGGACTTGATCCATCCAGATGAGGCCACCACGCGTCAATGTTCGCGCGCATCTGCGCCTTGCCGCCTTCGTGGTCATTCAGGTGGAATTTGACAGCGCCGCAGCAGGTGGCGCTTTTGGCCACCACACTCTGGATGCCCGCCGCGTCAAGCACGCGAGCTGTGGCGCTGTCGATGTTGGGCAACATCGAGGGCTGCACGCAGCCTTTGAGCAGCAAGACCTTGCGAGCATGCGCGCGCGATGGCCAAACCCCTGAGTCCTGCTTTTGCGGAACCTTGTTTTTCAGCGATTCAGGCATCAGCCCGCGCACCATTTGCCCCACTTTCATGGCAGGTGCGAACAGCGGTGAATTCATGCCTTCTTTCAAGGCCCAGCGCAGCGCCTTTTCAGCTGGCGGGCGCGGCACCTTGGCATCGACCAGCTTGCGGCCAATGTCCACCAGATGCCCGTAGTCCACGCCGCTGGGGCAGGTGCTTTCGCAGTTGCGGCAGGTCAGGCAGCGGTCCAGGTGCAACTGCGTTTTGCGTGTGGGCGTTTCACCTTCGAGAACCTGCTTCATCAAGTAAATGCGGCCGCGCGGGCCGTCCAGCTCGTCGCCCAGCAATTGGTAGGTGGGGCAGGTGGCGGTGCAAAAGCCGCAGTGCACGCACTTGCGCAGAATGGCTTCGGCGGCCAGGCCGTCGGGCGTGTTCTGGTATTCGGGTGCGAGATGGGTTTGCATGGGGACGAGGCGTGTGGACGGCTTGCGCCGTCAAAATTCGGCGTGCAGGCGACCGGGGTTGAAGATACCAGCCGGGTCAAATTCTGCTTTCAACCGACGCTGAATGTTTAAATTTATATTATTTAGTATTTTTAATGAATATATTTGACTATTAAGTCTCAAATAATTGACATTATTAGCTATAATAATTGAATTGATTTTGTTTATATTATTATCGTGTTTATTAAATAAATCTATAATATCAGACGATACCCAGCGCCAGCGCAAACCGCCATGCCACTCCACCAGTTGCGCGCCCGGCAGCGTCAAGACCGGCGCCGATTGCGCCAGGCTGGTTCGCACCAGCACCTGATCGCCACTGGCCCGTTGTGTGAAAAACGGCAGCGTCAAATCGCGGCATTGCTGCCAGCCGGCGGCGGCTGTTGCTGCGTCAATGGGCCGCCCGCCCCGCTCATTCACCATCTGTTGCACAGCGGCTTCGACCGCTGCTTTGGCGCCGCGCAGGCGCAGGTGCAGCGTGCCCTGGTCGGCGGACTGCCCGGTAGTCTGGTTTAAGTCGGCACCCTGCCAGCGGCTGGCATTGAGCGGCAAGGGCTGGCCACCCCACAGGTTGAGTTGCCTGAGCGCCGTGGCCTGGTCCATGTCAAAGACCAGCGTGGCCTCGGCCGGCGCGATGGGCAACACCTTGAGCGAGACCTCGGTGATCAGCCCCAGCGTGCCCATGGCGCCCACCATCAGGCGCGAGACGTCATAACCCGCCACGTTTTTCATCACCGTGCCGCCAAAACGCAGCAGCTCGGCGCGGCCATTAAGCAGCTCCAGCCCGAGCACGTAGTCGCGCACGCCGCCCACACTGGCCCGCGCGGGGCCGGCCAGGCCGGCGGCCACCATGCCACCGACGGTCGCACCGCCGCCAAAGTGGGGGGGCTCGAACGGCAGGCATTGGTTTTTTTCTGCCAGCACGGCTTCGAGTTCGGCCAGCGGCGTGCCGGCCTGCACCGTCACAACCAGCTCGCTGGGCTCATAACTGACGATGCCATTCAAGGGCGTGGTGTCGAGCACCTGGCCCGCTTGCGCATCGCCCCCGGCCTTGCCTTGAGCCTCACCATGGAGCGCGCCGCCGGGCCAGTAAAAGTCTTTGCTGCCGCCGCCACGGGTGCGCAGCGGTGTTTTGGCCGCCATGGCCGCGCGAACCTGTTCGATCAACCCGTCAAGAGCGGTTGGCATGGGCAAGTGTCAATCCACAAAAAAATTCACCGGCAGCCCTGGCACGTCCACCCGCATGGACAACACGCAACCCGAGAGCGGCAGCCCGGCCAGTTCCGGCGCGGGGCGGCCATGGCGGGCAGTGGTCACATACAGAGTCTGCAGATCCTCACCCCCAAAACACGGCATGGTCGGGCACAACGCGGGCACGGGGATAGAAGCCAACAACACACCCTGAGGCGACAGCTTCTTGATGCAGGCGCCTTCGTACATGGCGACGTAGTAGTTGCCCTGCACGTCCACCGCTGCGCCGTCGGGGCGGCCCTGGTAAGGCGGAGTGCCGCTTGCGCCGTCGCCTGCGGCCTTGCCTGCAAACTGGTGGAACACGCGCTCGCCGCGCAAGGTGTTTGCAGCGCCGTCCCAGTCCCAGGCGCGCACCACGTGGGCGGCGGTGTCGGCCCAATACAGCACCCGATTGTCGGGCGACCAGGCCAGGCCGTTGGCGCCGGTGGCATAACCCCGGGCGGCATCACCTGCCATGCGGCGCAGGCCCGGCGGCGCAACAGCGGCCCGGGCTGAATGGGGCCGAGCATCCAGGCAATACAGCTCCGCACGCGGGCTTTTGTCTTCACAATAACTGCCGGCCCAGAACCGGCCCTGCGGGTCGGCTTTGCCGTCGTTGAAGCGGATGTGCGCCGTGTCGTAAGGCGCGCTTGCCAGGCGTTGCAAGGGGCCGCGCCATTCCCGCGCGCGGTAGATGCCGCTGCGCAGCGCCAACACCAGGCCGCCGCCGGCCGCCGGGGCCATGCAGCCGGGCTCGCCCAGCTCAGCGGGAACGTCCCAGGCCTCGGTCGCGCCCATGAAGATGTTGGCACGCAGGACCTTGCGGCCCGGAATATCGACCCAATACAAAGTCTGCTCGCGCGGGTGCCAGAAGGGCGACTCGCCCAGCTCAAAAACGTCCGGTACGGCGGCGCTCCAGCCCATCTCAGGCGGCTTCCACATGGATCGTCATTTCGGCGGACATTGACTCGCCCGGCTGCAGCGCGCGCAGGCCCAGCGCGTCGGCCGTGGCCACACCGCGTTCCATCAGGCTGATGGCATTGTTGACATGGCTCACCGGCTCGATGGCGATATTGCCCAGCGCCGCGTTGGTGCAAACCACAAGGTGGGCCAGCGCGCTGCTGACACGGATGTGGAACAGCTCGTCGCGCAGATGCAGTTCGCCGCTCCAGCCATCGAAGCAGTGGTCAAGGTCCAGCAGCGCGGCTTCTACGTCCATGCCCTGCGTGGGCGTGCGCTTCGTGGGCAGTTTAGCCGCGTCCATCTCCCACCGGCCCGCCGCTTTGAAGCTGATGCGGCATTGCGGACGTTTGACAAACCAGGGGTGCCAGCCCAGGCCTACGGGCGTCGCGGCCTTGGACTGGTTGGTGATGCTCAGCGTCAATTCCAGCTCGTTGCCGGTGAGCCGGAAGGCCTGCGAGGTGTCAAACGCAAAAGGCCAATGCGCGTCGGGCTTGTGTTCGTAGGAGAGCATGGCAAAACTGTCGCTCGCGTCCAGCACCTCCCAGGGCCGCTGCCAGCCCACACCATGAATCGCATGCGGTTCGTCACCAAAGTTTTTGACCAGCGGGTGGCTGGTGCCGTTCCAGCTCAGGGTGGCGTGGCCAATGCGGTTGGAAAACGGCACCAGCGGATAGCTGCCTGATTCACGCGCCGTCTTGATTTGGCCCGGCAAGCTGGCCCGCAAAATCGCGTGGTCATCCATCCACAAACCGGCAATGCAGGCCCCCAGATCGGGTTCGATGTCACAGCGGAAATTACCGGCTGAGAGGGTGATGCGTGCGGTCATGTTGGGTAAGTTCTCCTGTTTTGTGATTGTGCCTTGGGTTGGTGTGGGATGCACTTGGTGCAGGGGTCATCGCGCCCTGATTGGGACACCGCCTTGGTTGGGG
>JANNEZ010000284.1:0-9722 GCA_031379255.1 Rhodoferax sp.
CCGCGCCGCTGGGCGACGATGTCTTTGGCGACGACCCGACCGTCAACGCCTTGCAAGACAAACTTGCCGCTATGCTCGGCTTTGAAGCGGCGCTGTTTGTGCCCACCGGCACCATGAGCAACTTCTGCGCGATCGTCTCGCACTGCCAGCGCGGCGAGGAATACATCGTCGGGCAGATGGCGCATTGCTATCGAATGGAGGGCGGCGGCGCGGCGGTGTTTGGCAGCGTGCAGCCACAGCCGCTGGACAACCAGCCGGACGGCACGCTGCGGCTGGCGGACATTGAAGCCAACATCAAACCCGACGATGCGCATTTCGCCATCACGCGGCTGCTGGCGCTGGAGAACACCATCGGCGGCAAGGTGTTGCCATTTGACTATCTGCAGGACGCCACGAGACTGGCCAAATCCAGGGGCCTGAGCACCCACCTGGACGGCGCGCGGCTCTTCAACGCGGCGGTGGCGCAAGCCAGTGGCCAAGACCCGTACGCCGAAGCCAAAAAGATCGCGCAATGTTTTGATTCCGTCTCGATCTGTCTCAGCAAAGGCCTGGGCGCGCCTGCCGGTTCCGTTTTGTGCGGCTCAAAAGCCCTGATTTCAAAAGCGCACCGCATCCGAAAAATGGCCGGCGGCGGCATGCGCCAGGCCGGTGTGCTGGCGGCGGCGGGCATTTACGCGCTGGACCACAACATCCTGCGTTTGGCCGACGATCACCAGAACGCCACACGTTTTGCCGACGGTTTGGCTGGCCTTGCAGGCCTGAAGGTCGAGGCGCCGCAAACCAATATCGTGTTTGTGAACCTCGAAGGCGAAGCCCGCGACCGGGCCGCCGACTTTATCGCCCATCTCAAACAGCGCGGTATTCTGGTGACGGGCCTGTACAAGCTGCGCTTCGTCACGCACCTGGATGTGGACGCCGCCGGCGTCGACCGGGCTGTGGGCGCGATCCGCGAATTCTTCAAGGCCTGAGTGCCTGCGCGCCACCTTGAACCCGCCAACATTGAATCTGAAAAGGACTGCCATGCCCCCCACTGCCCAAACCGTGGCCAACACCCACAAAATCAGCCCCCAGGAAGCGCTGTTGCGCACCATCGAACACCGCGAAATCTTCCACGACGAAATGCTGCACGTGGTGCGCCAGATCATGGCAGGTGAACTCTCGCCGGTGATGATGGCTGCGCTCATCACCGGCCTGCGCGTCAAGAAGGAAACCATTGGCGAGATCACCGCCGCCGCGCAGGTGATGCGCGAGTTCTCCACCAAGGTGCATGTGGCTGACAAAACCCATTTGGTGGACATTGTGGGCACCGGGGGCGACGGTTCTCACACCTTCAACATCTCCACCTGCGCGATGTTTGTCGCCGCTGCTGCGGGCGCCAAGGTCAGCAAACACGGCGGGCGCAGCGTGAGCAGCAAAAGCGGCAGCGCCGACGTGATGGAAAGCCTGGGTGTCAACATCAACCTTGCGCCGGAGCTGATCGCCCGCTGTATTGCCGAAGTGGGCGTGGGCTTCATGTTTGCGCCCAACCACCATCCGGCCATGAAAAATGTCGCGCCCGTGCGCAAGGAGCTGGGCGTGCGCACCATCTTCAACATCCTCGGGCCGTTGACCAACCCGGCCTCGGCGCCGAACATCCTGATGGGTGTTTTCCACGCGGATCTGGTCGGCATCCAGGTGCGTGCCTTGCAGCGCCTGGGCGCCGAGCATGCGCTGGTGGTCTATGGCCGCGATGGCATGGACGAGATCAGCCTGGGCGCGGCGACCCTGGTGGGCGAGCTGAAAAACGGCGAAATCACCGAGTATGAAATCCACCCGGAGGACTTCGGCTTCGCCATGACCAGCAACAGGAGCCTTCGCGTCGAGACGCCCGAGCAATCCAAAGCCATGCTGATGGGTGTGCTCAACAACGTGGCCGGCGCGCCCAAAGACATTGTGCTGCTGAACGCGGGCGCTGCGCTGTATGCGGCGAACGTGGTGGATTCGATGAAGGCCGGCATCGACAAGGCGCGCGCGGCGGTTGAATCCGGGGCGGCCAGGGCCCGGCTGGACCAACTGGTGGCCACAACTCAGTCGCTGAGTTTGTAATTTTCTCAGTCGCTCAGCAAGACCACATCGCCATCGTGAAAGCTGACCGCCACTGAGGCGCCCGGCGCAAACGGGCGCTCGGTGTCGGCCGAGGTGACAAACAACTCGCCCAGCGGCGTCTGCACCGTGTATTCCATCTGTTCACCCACGTAGGTCGCTTTTTGGACGCTGGCTTCCAGCGTGTCGGGGCTGCCTGCGGGCAGCAGGGTCACGCGGTTGGGGCGCACCGCCACATGCCGCTGCGCGCCAGTGCCAGCGCAGTCGCGCGCCGTCAAACCCAGGGCGCCCAAACGCAGGCTGGCCAGCCCGTCCCGCACCGCCGTCACTTCGCACGGCAATACATTGGCGCCGCCAATGAAATCAGAGACAAAACGGGTCAGCGGGCGGTCATGCAGCTCGCGCGGGCTGCCCTGTTGCGCGATGCTGGCGTTGTTCATCACCACAACGGTGTCCGAGACCGCCAGCGCCTCTTCCTGGTCGTGCGTCACGTACACCACCGTCAGGCCCAGCGACTGTTGCAGGTCGCGGATTTCCTGACGCACATACCGCCTCAGCTTGGCATCCAGGTTGGACAGCGGTTCGTCGAACAAAAGCACCCGGGGTTCCAGCACAATCGCGCGGGCCACCGCCACGCGCTGCTGCTGGCCGCCCGACAGCTCGTTGGGGTAACGGCTGCCAAGGGCGGCCAGACCGAGTTGCTTGAGCACCTCGTTGGCCTTGGCAGCCACCCGGTCTTTCGAGAAGCCCGACACCTGCAGGCCATACGACACGTTTTGCAGAACCGTCATGTGGGGAAACAGCGCGTAAGACTGGAACACCATCGACACATCACGCGCCGTGGCGGGCAGTTTGGTCACGTCGTCGTCGCCAATGAGTATGCGCCCGCTGCTGGCCATCTCCAGCCCGGCGATCAGGCGCAGTGTGGTGGTTTTGCCGCAGCCCGATGGGCCCAACAGGGTCACCAGGCTGCCGGCGGGCAAATCCAGCGATATGTTGTCCACGGCGGTCACATTCGCGCCGTAACGCTTGCTGACCTTGTCAAACACCACGCGGGCCGGGCCTTTGCGAGTCGGTGTGTTCATGCGCCTCCTGCGAGTATTGATGAATCCTGCTTCATGCCGCGCCGGCCCAGGTGGCGGCTGCCCACCAGCCACTGGAACAGGCCGATGGCCGCCAGCATCACCCCGATCAGCACGGTGGAATAGGCGATGGCCACGCCGTATTCGTTGTTCTCGACCCGCCCGATGATGTAGCTGGTGGCCATGTCGTGCCGCGCGCTGACCAGGAAGATCACCGCGCTGATGGCGGTCATGCTGCGCACAAAGCTGTAGACCAGCGCCGAGAGGATGGCCGGGCGGATCAGGGGCAAAGTGATGCGCCTGAAGGTGGTGTAGGAGCTGGCGCCCAGCGTGAGCGAGGCTTCGTCCAGGCTTTTGTCGATCTGCGACAGCGACGCGATGCCCGAGCGCACACCCACTGGCATGTTGCGGAACACAAAACAGATCACCAGGATGGCGGCGGTGCCGGTCAGCTCGATCGGCGGCACGTTGAAGGCGATGATGTAACTCACGCCAATGACCGTGCCTGGAATCGCGAAGCTGAGCATGGTGCCAAACTCGAACCATTGTTTGCCCCGGAAATCCTGGCGCGTCAACAGCCAGGCGGTGAGCAGGCCGATGGCTGCGGTGAGGGGCGCTGAAAGGGTGGCAATTTGCAGCGTGGTCCAGAAGCTGTTCCAGGCCGAGCCCTGCCAGCGCAGGCCGAACTCGCCAAACGCCACCGAGAACGCGCCGGCGTAGTGGCGGATCGTCAGGCTGTGGTCGCGCCCCCACAGCTGCACAAAACTGCCGTACACGATCATCAGGTAAACCACCGCCGTGAAAGCCGCCCAGGCTGTGGTGATGGCCAGGGCCGGCAAGGCGACGCGCCGTGGCAGCGGCGGGTGCATGCCGGCGTCGCCCTTGCCGCTGACCGAGGTGTAACTTGCCCGGCCGAGCCAGCGCCGCTGCAGGTAGAAAGCCGCGATGGTGAAGACCAGCAAAACTATCGCCAACACGGCCGCCTGGCCCTGGTCGTTTTGGGAGCCGACCACGGCGAAAAATATTTCCGTCGACAACACATTGAAGTTGCCACCGAGCACCAGCGGGTTGCCGAAGTCGGCCATGCTCTCGATAAAGCCCAGCAAAAAGGCGTTGGCAAGGCCTGGGCGCATCAACGGCCAGGTGACCGAGCGGAAGGTCTCCCAGGCCCCTGCGCGCAGGGTTTGCGCGGCTTCCTCCAGCGATGGGCTGATGGCTTCGACCACACCGATCAACACCAGGAAGGCGATTGGCGTGAACGACAACAATTGGGCGATCAACACGCCCGTGAACCCATACACCCAACGCGTGGGTTCGAGCCCGAGCTGCCCGGCGACAAATTGCGTTACGTTGCCAGATAGGCCAAACAGGAGGATGAGCGAGAGGCCAATCACAAAGGGCGGCGTGATGATGGGCAACAAAGAGAGCGACTTGAACAGCCCGCGAAAACGCACGCCAGTGCGCGTCAGCACCAGCGCGAACGCCAGCCCGAGCAGGGTTGACAACAATCCGACGGTGATGCCCAGCGCCAGGGTGTTCCAGGCGACACCGCAGCCGGCGCCGGTTGTGAGGCAACTCAGCCGCCATATTTTCGGGTCCAGCAGACGGCTCACAAAGGGCGCCACCGACCAGCCGCCGCCCTCGGCTTTGAAAGGGATCACCAGCATCTGCAACACGGGCAAGCCGATGAACAGGAGTGTCAGCGCAATCACAAGACCCAGCGAGCCGGCCACAAACGCATCACCCGCCACCAGGCCGCGCAGCGCCAGGCCCCGGGTCAACAGAAACAGAAAACTGGCGGCGGCCACCAAGGCGCCGCAACCCATGCCGAATTGGCGTTGTTCGGATTCACCCAGCCATTGGTTGAGCCAGGCTGCGTTCCAGCCTTGCAGGCCGAACAAAAACCCTTGCACGAGCATGTAGGCCAGACCCAGGCTGCCCAATACAGCCAGCACGCCTCCCAGCACAGCCGCGCGGGGGCGGCGCAACACAGCCGCCAGCGCCGCCAGCGCGAAGATGGCCATGGGCAGCAGCCACACATTGGCCCCTTTGAGCCAGAGGAACAAGGCAGGCGCGGATTCCTTGGCGAGGGGGTAGCCGCTTTGCAGCCACTTGATGCTCCAAAAGCCGTCTTCGATGGCGTACCAAGGCACAAGAGCCATGGCGGCCAGCGCGCACAGCGCCAAGCCCAAGGCCTGTTTGTCCAGGCGCTTGTCCTGGCGATGTGGCGGCACGGCTAAGTGGCCTCTCAGGCCAGTTCGGCTTTGGGGCAGAGGGTCAATCGGTCACCCGGCTCAGCGCGGCAGGGAGCCGATCTCGTCATCCCACTTCTTGAGCAGGCGTCGGCGCTCTGCGGCCGAGCCGTATTTCACGAAATCGTAGTTGATGAGCTTGATCTTGGCCAGGTCGGGCGCTTTGGGCGAGCTGATGGCGGCCTTGTTGGACATCACCTGGAAGGACTTGACGTCTTTGGCCTTGTTCTGGAAATCGGCTGTCAAGGCGAAGTCGTAGAACTTCTTGGCGTTGTCCAGGTTGCGCGAGCCTTTGACAATGCTCATCGACCCGATCTCGTAACCGGTGCCCTCGCAGGGCACAACCGTCTTGATAGGGAACCCGGCCTCGGCCACAGCCACGGCATCGTGGGCAAACACAATGCCAATCACGGTTTCACCGGCGCCCGCCGCCTTGATCGGCGCCGAGCCGGACTTGGTGTACTGGTTGATGTTGGCGTGCAGGGCTTTCATGAAGTCAAAGGCTTCTTTTTCGCCAAACAACTGAACCAGCGTGGCCAGCATGGTGTACGAGGTGCCGGACGAATTCGGGTTGGCCACCTGGATTTTCCCTTTGTAGACGGGTTTGATCAGGTCTTTCCAGCACGCTGGCACCGGCAGGCCCTGCTTTTTCAGCAATTCTTCGTTGTAACCATACCCGAGGGCGCCGGAATAAATGCCAACGGTGCGCACCTTGGAGGCTACAGCCTGGCGGTTCGCCCAGTCGTGAAGCTGGTCGCGCGCAGGCGACACATAGGCCTGCGTGAGGCCCTCTTCGGCGGCCTGCAGGTGCGGGTCCCCGGTGCCGCCCCACCAGATGTCACCCTTGGGGTTGGACGATTCGGCCTTGACTTGCGCGTAGGTTTCGCCCGAGCTCTTGCGTGTCATGTCCACACCAATGCCGGTTTTTTTCTCGAACTCGGTTTTGGCCTGCTGGCACCAGGCTTCGTCCGAGCTGCAATACAGGGTGAGTTTTCCCTGGGCAAAGGCGGGGGCCGCCGATAGCCCAGCCAATAGCCCAACAAACAGCCCGAGCATCAGGGCCAGCAAGCTTGAACATGTGGAACGGCGCATGTGAAATCTCCTGGAAATTCCGGCTGGCAGTCCGCCAATCCAGAGACTGCGAATTTAAATAAGCAGCCGACTGCGGTCAATCCGTATTAACCAGCGCGCAGGCCTGCGCACGCCCGTCGGTCAAGCCGCCATCAAGCCATAAAAGTCAGCATAAATTCCGGCGGCGCTGGCCACCAGAAGCCCACCGGATTGAATCCCCTGCGGCGTGAAGAAATCGTTGGCCCGCCCGCCCGCTTCGGTGACGAGCAAAATGCCCGCCGCGCAGTCCCAGGCGTTGATGTGCAGTTCGGCATAACCGTCCACACGCCCGGCGGCCACGTCGGCCAGGCCCAGCGCGCCCGAGCCCCGGCGCACAAACGCGCTGCCTGCCTGCATGACGGCCTCTACCTTGCGCAGGTAGGCGGTGTAGGGCAGGCGCGCGGACCAGCCCATCTCCAGCGTGGCGCCGTCCAGTGACGACGTGGTTCTGGCACGCATCGGTTTGCCGTTCAAAAACGCGCCGCCTCCCAGTGAGGCCGTGTACATGCGGTCGAGAACCGGGTCAAACAACACGCCGATGACCGGTTTGCCGGCTTGCAAATAGGCGATCGAGATGCACCAGCGCGGCACGTCGGTGGCGTAGTTGGCGGTGCCGTCAATCGGGTCCACCAGCCAGAAGTCCGGGTGCGCCTGCACATCGGCCTGGCCGCCCATTTCCTCGCCCACCACGTGGTCTGCCGCAAAGGCTGCGGCGACTGCATCGCGGATATGCCGCTCCACCGCCAGGTCGGCTTGCGTAAGCACGTCATGGGCGCCTTTGGAGCTGACGTCCAGATGCGCAGCTTCGCGCAGCGCAAGCGCGCCGCACGCGCGTGCCAGTGTTTCGGCAAATGCCAGGCGCTTGGCCAGAGCTGCAGCGAGTGGGGCGGCCGGGGCGCCGGGGGTGTTGGGTTGGCGGTGGTTCATGGCTGATGAGGTTATCACTGCCTGCGCCGGTTTTGCTGCCCGGGCTTTCTGCGAAAATCTGGCGATCCGCTGCGGGCTGCCGGGAGCAAGAAGCCGCAAGGGTGTTTTTCAGAAAGCGTTCACGTATGGCCCTGTCAGGTGTGTTGGAACAGATCATTGGTGTCAAACGCGAGGAAGTGACGGCGGCGATGCGCAAGATGCCGCTTGCGGCGATGCGGGCCGACGCGGAGTCCCGCGTGCTCACGCGCGACTTCGAAGGCGCCCTGCGCGCGAAAATCAAGGCCGGCAAACCGGCAGTGATCGCCGAGATCAAAAAAGCCAGCCCCTCCAAAGGTGTGATCCGCGAAGACTTCATTCCTGCCGACATCGCGCAGAGTTATGCGGAAAACGGCGCGGCCTGTCTCTCGGTGCTGACGGACCGCCAGTTCTTCCAGGGCCAGCCTGATTATTTGAAGCAGGCCCGCGCCTCGTGCCAGTTGCCGGTGCTGCGCAAGGATTTCATGGTGGACGCTTACCAGGTCTACGAGTCGCGCGCGATGGGCGCTGACTGCATTTTGCTCATCGCCGCCTGCCTGGACGACGCGCAAATGGCGGATCTGGAGGCGCTTGCCCATGCGCTTGACATGGCCGTTCTGGTCGAGGTGCATGACCGGGCCGAGGCCGAGCGCGCCTTGAGCCTCAAAACGCCGCTGTTGGGCATCAACAACCGCAATTTGAAGACGTTTGAAGTGTCGCTGGAGACCACCCTGCAACTCGTGAAAGACCTGCCCGGATTGAGTGACGGCCAACGCATCGTTGTGACCGAGAGCGGCATCCTGACGCGCGACGATGTGTTGCGTTTGGGTGCGGCGTGTGTGCAGGCGTTTCTGGTCGGCGAAGCCTTCATGCGCGCTGACGACCCGGGCGAGGCGCTGGCTGCCATGTTCTCGTGAAGCGGTGGTTGGTATTTCAGTTTAATTCGTGTTTTATTAATCTTGGATAAATTTTTACTCAAAAAATTAATCAAAAATAGTAGCAATAAATTAAATTTATACGTGACTTAATGGGCAAAAATAATCTAGAATTATTCGGCGAAAACAAAAATCAAAATGCCATCAGCCAATTGGGTCAATGGCAACCGGCTGAATGGCCGGTGGCGCCGGATTGGCAACCCACAGTGGCCCAGTTTCTGGCCAGCGAGCCGGCACGGAATTTGGCGCATTTTGTAAACGGCCGCATCGGGCGGGGCGCAACGATTTACCCGCCCACACCGTTTCGCGCACTGGAACTCACGCCCCTTGGCGCGGTGAAGGTGGTGATCCTCGGGCAAGACCCCTACCATGGCCCGGGCCAGGCGCATGGCCTGGCGTTTTCCGTGCCACCGGGCGTGCGCATTCCGCCGTCATTGCGCAATATCCACAAGGAAATCAGCCGCGGTTTGGTGCCGGCCAATCCGCAAGCACGTGGAGGATCACTCGAGCATTGGGCGCGGCAGGGCGTGTTGCTGCTCAACACCTGCCTGACGGTTGAAGATGGCGCGCCGGCCAGCCATGCCAAACGGGGTTGGGAAGCGCTCACTGACAACATCATCCAGACCGTTTGGGCGGCGCAACCGTGTGCCGTGTTCATGTTGTGGGGCGCCCATGCGCAGGCCAAACAGGCGCTGCTGGGCGGCTCGGGCAAGCGGCACCTGGTGCTCAGCGCCAATCACCCGTCGCCGCTTTCCGCGCTGCGTCCGCCCAAGCCGTTTATCGGTTGTGGGCATTTCGGGTTTGCCAATGCCCATTTGGTGAAAAACGGCCTCGCGCCAGTGCTTTGGTGAGGCGGCGCAAATGGGCGCACGGCCTTTACGCAGGGCCATTTTCCATGGCATAATCCAAGGTTCACTAAAGGAGAGGTGGCCGAGTGGTTAATGGCAGCAGACTGTAAATCTGCCCTCTTACGAGTACGCTGGTTCGAATCCAGCCCTCTCCACCAGTGCGAAGACAGAGCGGACAGGTTTGCGGGGTTCGTATAGTGGCAATACCTTAGCCTTCCAAGCTAAAGCGAGGAGTTCGATTCTCCTACCCCGCTCCAGGTTTGTGGGTTCGGCAGTTGGCTTTCGGTTTTCGTGGGCGTTGAATGAGTTGACAGTTTTCTTTGTCAAAACACTGCCAGGCAAGGCGCGAGGGCGCAGACAGCGCTCTGGCGCGGCAAGGGTGAGCAACGCCGCATCGCAGTGTTTTGGTAAAGAAATGCCCATTTGGCTCAGTGGCAGAGCACTCCCTTGGTAAGGGAGAGGTCCCGGGTC
>JANNEZ010000444.1:0-4180 GCA_031379255.1 Rhodoferax sp.
CTGGGCGGCTGTGCTCTCAGGGCTGGGTCTGCACCCGGTGTTTTGGCTGGCGATGGCCGCTGCCGCTGTGCAGGCGCTTTGGCATTTCGGGCTGATCCGCACGCGCGCGCGCGAGGGCTGCTTCAAGGCTTTTCGCCTCAACCATTGGCTCGGTTTCACCGTCTTTTTGGGTGTTGCCGCGGGCTACGCCTTGCTCTGATCGCCCGCGCAGGCGAAAAAAAACCCGCTCAGGCTCAGGCGGCTTTTTTCTTGGCAGCCTTCTTTTTACCGGTGGCTTTTTTGGTTTTGGCCTTGGCCTTGTCGCCCGCATCCTTCTTGTCAGCCTGCGCTTGCACCGATGGCGCAGCCGCAACCGGGGTGGACAGGATCGCCAATGGCATGGCGATCACCGCCGCGCTGACCAGCATAGAGAGCAGTTTTTTCATGGTTTGATTCCTGGAAAGGGTTTGAGGGACTGGCGCTTGAAACGCCAAAGCCCCGACGGGTGCAACAAGCATTTGCTGCGCCAAAAATTGTAGCCAGTCTCCGCACCGGTTTGCGCCTGAAATGGGCCCCAAAAGCGCGCCAAATCGCAACCGGGCTGATGCAGAAACACTGTTTTGAGGCATTTTGAGTGGGTTTTACCGCTCTAATAAAAGCATCGCGCATGAAGATTAATGATGCTTGCAGGGACAGGCGACAGTGCCCACAATCGCTTCACCCTACAGGAGAATCTTATGGACAAATCTGTGAACCCGAGTGTCAACACGGTACGCCGCCGTGTATTGGGCGCCTCGCTCGCTGCGGGCGGGCTGGCAACGGCCGCCTCGTTTTTACCCAGCGCAGCGCTGGCGCAGGCGAAGGAAAAAGTCAACCTGCAATTGGGCTGGATCACGGGCGGCAACCAAACCGGCGAGGTGGTCGCCAAACGCATGGGCTTTTACGAGCAGGAAGGCATCGACTTTGCCATCCAGCCCGGCGGGCCGAGCATTGACGGCGTGGCCATCGTCGCTTCAGGGCGCTTTGAGGTGGGCCAGGTCTCCAGCAGCCCGTCCAACATGCTGGCGGTGTCGCAGGACATTCCGGTCAAAGTCTTCGCCACCGGCTTGCAGCAACATCCCTACACCTTCTTTTCGCTCAAGAAAAACCCGATCCGCACGCCGCAGGACATGGTGGGCAAAAAAATTGGCATTCAGCCGACCGGCATGGTGCTGTTGCGCGCCTTGCTGGCCAAAAACAAGATCAATGAGAAAGATCTCACGATTGTCCCCATCGGCAATGACTTGACACCGGTGTTGACCGGGCAGGTCGATGCTGCGACGGGCTGGCAAACCAATACCTCGGCCTTGAAGGTGTTTGGCACCGAGCGGGTTGACCTGCGCCTGTGGGACACCGGCGTGCGCCTGTATGCGCTGCCTTATTACTCTACGGTAGACATGGTCAACAAAAAACCCGAGGTTCTGGCGCGTTTCCTGCGCGCCACCACCCGTGGCTGGGCCTACGCCCACAAAAACCGCGACGCTGCGGTGGACCACCTGATCAAGGAGTACCCCAACCTGAATGGCGCCGATGAAAAACTCGCGCTGGAAACCCAGCTCGGTTACGCCTTCAACGCGCAAACCCAGGCCAATGGCTGGGGCGCGATGGACCGGGCAGTCTGGCAAGACCAGATCACCCAATACGCAGAGCTCGGCCAGTTCACCAAGCGCGTGCCCAAGGTCGACGAAGTGATGACCCTGGACATCCTCAACGCCACGCGGGACTACCGCTTAAAAGCCTTCGCCGGCTAAAGGTTCGCCATGTCTGCTGTGATGACTTCCCCGCGTCAAGCGGGTGAGGATGGAATACGCGCGGCGGTTGCGTCTGGAGCGGCAGCGCCAGCGGTGACTTGCCGCAACATCGGCGTGCGGTTTTTCACCGAGCGGCGCTCCGTGGTTGCCCTGCAAAACCTGAACGTCGAGGTGAGCCGGGGCGAGTTTTTGACCCTGCTCGGGCCCTCGGGCTGTGGCAAGTCCACCTTGTTGCGCGTCGTCGCGGACCTGATTGCACCCACACAAGGCAGCCTGGACGTGCTGGGCGCCTCGCCCTCACAGGCGCGTTTGCGCCGTGACATCGGGTTTGTTTTTCAAGACCCAGCCTTGTTGCCCTGGCGCACGGCGCTGCAAAACGTCGAGTTGCCATTGCAGGTGGCACGCGATCGCATTCAAAGCGCCAAAAAGGCCCGTGCCACGCCGCAGGAGCTGCTGGAACTGGTGGGCCTCAAGGGCGCTGAAAACGCCTACCCGCATGAACTCTCGGGCGGCATGCGCCAACGCGTCTCGATCGCCCGCGCGCTGGTGAGCGACCCGCGTGTGCTCCTGATGGACGAACCTTTTGGCGCGCTCGATGAAATCACGCGCGACCGACTGAACGAAGAGCTGCGCCGCGTCTGGAAGGAGCTGGGCATGACGATCATGTTTGTCACCCACAGCATTTACGAGGCCGCCTACCTGGGCCAGCGCGTGATGATGATGGCCGCCAACCCCGGCCGTGTGCAGGAAATGGTGAGCGTCGATCTGCCGGAAGACCGCACCCTGGCGATCCGCGAGACACCCCAATTTGTGGCGTTGACGGCCTATTTGCGCCGCGTGCTGGAGGTTTGCTGACATGTCCACCCCCATGACCACCAAAGACCTCGCCTTCCAGCCAATGCCCGCACAAGCCTTGCCGGTCCCGGGTGACGCGCCGACCGTTGACGACGCCGAAACGCTGGCTTACAAGGCCAGCCGGCGCCGCCAGTTGTGGCGCACCCGCTTCATGCCAGGCATCGGCATCGCCATCTTGCTGTTCGCGTGGTGGGCCATCGTCACCGGGCTCAACGTCAAACCCTTCATTGCGCCCTCGCCCCAGCTGGTGTTGCAAACCCTGTTTGAGAAGCGCAACGTCCTGTTGAGCAACCTGATTCCCACCGCGCTGGAAGCGGCCGGTGGCTTCTTTCTGGGCAACTTGGTCGCGATCCTGATCGCCACGGTTTTCGTTCACAACAAGACGCTCAACGAGATCTTTTTCCCGGTGGCGCTGATGCTCAATTCCATCCCCGTAGTGGCCAAAGCGCCGGTGCTGGTGCTGCTGATGGGCAATGGGGTCGAACCCAAAATCGCCATCGCCGCGTTGGTGTGTTTCTTCCCCTCGCTGGTGAACATGGTGCGCGGGCTGAATTCGCCGAATCCGCAGGCGCTGGAACTGATGCGCGTCTTGTCGGCCAGCAAAACCGAGGTGTTTTTCAAGCTGCGGCTGTACAGCTCGTTGCCGTATCTGTTCTCCGCGCTGCGCATTTCGGCGTCGATGGCGGTGATCGGCGCGGTGGTGGGCGAGTGGATTGGCGCCACGGTGGGCATTGGCGCGCTGATCATCCAGGCCACGTTCAACTTTGACTCGGCGCTGCTGTATTCGGCGATTGTGATGAGCGCGGCGCTGTCGGGCAGCTTTTTCCTGATCGTCGCCCTGGTGGAGCGCGCGGTGGTCAAGTGGCAGCCCGAGCAGGTGCACTGAAACCAAAAAAATCGAGGAACCCCGAATGAACAATGTCAACGAAATGATCCGCCGGCCCGCGCATGACGTGCGTGTTGCGGCCAAAGCCGATGTGGTGGTGGTGGGTGGCGGCCCGGCCGGTTTTTCTGCCGCGCTGGCGGCCGCCCGCAACGGCGCCGACACCATCCTGCTGGAGCGCTACACCCACCTCGGCGGACTCGCGTCGGGCGGCATGGTGCTGGTGCTGGATGACATGTGGGACAACCATCTGAATGAAATCTCGGTGCGCGGTGTTTGCCTCACGCTGCTCGAACGCATGGCCGCCATGGGCTTGGCACACTACCCGCGCCAGAACGACTGGGGCCATGACGCCGACAGCATCCGCCGCTGGACGCGCTGGGGCGCCTTTGACTTCCACACCCAGCAGCAGCCGCACCCGATCGTGTTCGCTGCCGCGTTTGACCCTGATGCCTGGAAACGCGCCTCGCTGGAGATGGTGCAGGAGCACAAGGTCCGCCTGCGCCTGCATTCCTGGTTTTCAGAGGCCCTCGTGGAAGACGGAAAAATCAAAGGCGTTGTCTGCGAAAGCAAATCGGGCCGCGAGGCGATTCTGGGTGACGTGGTGATTGACGCCACCGGCGACCTCGACGTGGCCGCCAGCGCCGGCGCCCAACACATCAGCGGCAACTAC
>JANNEZ010000303.1:0-15003 GCA_031379255.1 Rhodoferax sp.
AAAGGGCGACGCCGCCGCACCCACGCCAGAAAATGCGATTTCATCCGGCCGGCTTTCCGGTTTCAGGGGCGCTTGCTCTACCAGGTGGTCAAGCGCCAATTCAAGCGTCGCGCGCTTGTCGGCCTGCACCGCGAACCCTGCGGCTTTTTCAAGCGCTTGCGCTGCTGGCATAAGCAAGGCGGCGTCCAGCGCTGCCAAATTGAGCGGCTGCCCAGTGCCACCGCTGGCTTCAACGACGGAAAAATGGCTGCCTGAGTAACCCAAGCCGGTCAGGATCGCTTGCGCCACATCCATTTGGCTGCGCACTGCGTCGCGGTACTGCGGCGCATCTTCCTCGGTCATCAACACCCAGACCTGGGACGCGCCATAAGCGATTGCCGTGAGCCAGACGTCCAGCCCGGTAGACGCCGTGTGCCAAAGCGGCAACGGCAAGACGCGGGCCGGGACGCCCCGCAGTTTGCCCGCTGCGCCTCCAGTCTGCGCGCGCCGCCCCAAGTCGTTCACAAGTTGGCTGCCGGCCTCCTGGCTGTGAAAGAGCAGCGCAGCGTTTTTGCCGCCAGCGCGTGTGTAGGCGCCAAGCAGGGTCTTCAACTTCACGCCCTGGTCGCTGGCGCGCGGGTAGGCGAAGGTCAACGCGCCACTGGGGCACACCGTGGCGCAGGCGCCGCAGCCAACGCACAGGTTGGGGTTCACCTTGATTTGCTGGCGCGCCAAATCGCTGCTGATGGCCAGCGCCGAACACACGTCGATGCAGGCGCTGCAGCCGGTTTTTTTGTTGCGGGTGTGGGCGCAGAGTTTTTGCCTGTAATTGAAAAATTTGGGCTTTTCGAATTCACCCACCAACTCGCGCAGCTTGAACAACACTTGGCTCTCGCCAAGGGTTTGCGCCACGCCACCTGTTTTTGAAGCCAGCCGGAAGTAGCCTTGCGGCGGCGCATGTTGTGTGAAAAACACGCCAGCCGTGCCAGCGCCACCCGAGGTTTCTGCGGGCGCAGGTCGCAAATCGAGCACCAAGTCAAACGTCTCGCGCTCACTGCTGGCCTTGCGCGAGAAGTCAATCGCCCCGGCAACCGCGCAAACCTTGACGCAGTCTCTGCTGGATTTGCAAAGGGCGCTGTCAATTTGGTAGTCCAGCCCAATCGCCCCTTCTGGACAAACCTGCAGGCAGGCATTGCAACGGGTGCACAGATCAAGGTCAATCGGGTTGTTGCGCGACCAGCCCAGCTCAAACGCGCCGAGCCAGCCGGTCAAGGCGTCGATCTGGCCGCCGAGCACCGGGTAACGCCGCTCCTGCGCGCCACCCAAGCGGCCCGGACCGTCGGCAAAAATTGTCACTTCCAGGGTGTCGTCGAGCATCGGGGCCAGGCGTTCGGCTTCGTCCAGCGGCCCAATGATCAACAGCCGGCCGCTGCTCTTGTAGGTGACCGTGGGCACAGGCTCGGGATCAGGTAAATGCGCCATCGCCAGCAGCGCGGCGATTTTGG
The DNA here is from genome assembly GCA_031379255.1 of Rhodoferax sp. Taxonomy (GTDB): domain Bacteria; phylum Pseudomonadota; class Gammaproteobacteria; order Burkholderiales; family Burkholderiaceae_C; genus JANYCG01. Next base: position 1,485 of record JANNEZ010000303.1, read on the forward strand.
GCATGGCTTTGGCCGCGTCTTTGCTCCAGCCGCCGGTTTCGCGAATATTGACGAATTTGATGGGCCGCTCGGCCAGGCTGGGTACCCCATCGGTTTGGCTCGCCAGTTCGGTGAACAGGCGGCTCTCCTGGGTACAGGCGACAACCAGTTCTTCGCCCGACTTGACCGCCGTCTGAAAAGCCCCGGCTTCCCGCCGGCACAGCGTGGTGTGCAGCGTCAGTACTTCATGCAGCGCCTCGCCCAGCGCCTTTGGGTTCAAGGGCATGGTCTGGTTGCAGTCGCAGATCAGTGTCGTCATTTTTTTCGGGGGATTCCAGTGTGAGGGGTGACTGTGCCACGACTTCGCTGGCGGGGGTATGGGGTGCATCCCGCGTTTCAGCGGGCGCGGAAAGTGCTGGAAGCACCCCGGCTTGGGCCTTGTCGTCGTCGTTTTCTTCAAACAGATTCAAGAATTTGGCACTGGCCATTTTGCGCAGCATCGACTCGGGCAGCGGGTCCGCCAGCGAGTAGTCGTCGATGTAGGTGTCCATGCGGTCCATCACATTGAAGTGCGGATCGGCAAAGAGTTTTTTCATCGCGGCGTTTTTGACATCGGGCGTCACGCCCTGGGCCATGAACGGTTTGAAATCAGACTCGGGCGTGAGCGCCTGAGCCTCTTCCAGTGTGGGAGCTTTGACGGGCCCGGGCGCTTCTGGCTGCACCGCTGGAATCTGGGTCGCTGCCGGTGGCCCGGATTCGGGCGGCGCCACCGCCTTAGTCTCCGCTTTTGCTGCCGCTTCAGGCTCAGCCAGCGGTTTGCCGGCGCGCTCGTCTTGCTTGCGTTTGGACCAGCGGCTGAAGAAGGTGCCGCCTGAATCAACACTCATGGCGAACACTCATTTTTGGCTACCCGAGCCCGGAATCATGCCGCCGGTCTTGCTGGAGGTGCTGACCGAGGCCGGGTTGCCAAAACGGTCTTCCAAAGAGCGAAAACTTTCGGGCCGTTTGCGGCGTTTCAACTCGGCGACGTGTTTATCGTCAACAAACGCGCGCAGCCACTGCACGATGTCTGGCGGCGCTGGCACCTGCTCGACCATCTCCTGCGCATCCAGCCAGCGGCCAGCTTCGTGGTAACTCAGGGTGACAATTTGCGGTATTGGCATGGGTTCATCCCCGACCGTCGCTTCTTCCTGCATGCGCCAGAAGACAAACCAGCAGGGCTTGTCGGTGGTGGCATTCAGGTAATACCCTTCCGCGTCGTCCTTGAACAACTCTACTTTGAAGCCCGGGTGCAACCAACGCTCTTCAGTGTCGTTTTTGATCAGCAAACGGGGCTCTGAGCCTTTGGAAAGTTCAGCAAGTTCACCCGTCACAACCTCTGCGAGCACCCAGCGCCAAGTCTGCCAGCGGCTCGCGCGCCCTTGCACCCGCTCTTTACGCATGACGACCGCGACATCAACACTGGGGCGTTCGATGGACATGGCGTGACGGTCTTGCCTTGGGGCCGAACCTCAGGTGTTCTTGGAAATCGTGATCGACGGAAATTTTGACGAAAAATCCTTGTTCTTCGCCGCGATAGACACCGCGACCTGACGCGCGACACCCTTGTAAATCGCGGCCACCTCGCCGTCAGGGTCGGCCACCACAGTGGGCATGCCGCTGTCGGCTTGAACGCGTATTTTCATGTCCAGCGGCAAGGCGCCAAGATAATCCATTTTGTAGTCAGCCGCCATTTTTCTGCCGCCATCGGCGCCGAAGATGTGCTCGACGTGGCCGCAATTCGTACAGACATGAACCGCCATGTTTTCAACAATGCCCAGAATCGGCACGCCGACTTTCTCAAACATCTTGATGCCTTTTTTGGCGTCGAGCAGGGCGATGTCTTGCGGCGTGGTGACGATCACCGCGCCCGTCATCGGCACGCGCTGGGAGAGCGTGAGCTGGATGTCGCCGGTGCCGGGTGGCAAATCAACGATCAAATAGTCCAGATCGCGCCAGTTGGTTTGCCGCAGCAGTTGCTCCAGCGCCTGCGTGGCCATGGGGCCGCGCCAGATCATGGCTTCGTCTTGCGCCACCAGGAAACCAATCGACATCACCTGCACGCCGTAATTCTCCAGCGGGTCCATGGTTTTGCCGTCGTCACTCTCGGGCCGGCCGTCAATGCCCATCATCATCGGCACGCTCGGGCCATAAATGTCGGCATCCAGCAGGCCCACGCTGGCCCCCTCCGCCGCCAATGCCAGAGCCAAGTTGACCGCCGTGGTGCTTTTGCCCACGCCGCCTTTGCCCGAGGCCACGGCGACGATGTTCTTTACTTTGGGCAGAAGCTGCACGCCGCGCTGCACCGAGTGCGCCGCAACCTTCGTGTATACGTTGACGGAGACATTGGCCACGCCATCCACGCTTCGGGCAGCCGCGACAAGCGCCTTGCGAAAACCGGCGATCTGGCTTTTGGCCGGGTAGCCCAGTTCCACCTCGAAGGCCACATCACCACTCGAAATCACAAGATTTTTGAGCGCCTTGGACGACACAAAATCGCGCCCCGTATTGGGGTCAACCACCGCCTTGAGCGCTTCCATCAGCGCTGTTTCCGTCACTGCCATTGATTCCTCCTAGAGGGCGGTAGTCTACCGGTCAGGCAGGTTGTCGCTTTCTCCGCGCACGTTTTCCCCGAGAAAATCCAGAAACCGCCGCACTGCCGGCACCATGCCACGGCGCGAGGGAAACACCGCATGCACGATGCCCGGGCGCGGCCCCCAGCCGGGCAACACTTCGACCAGACGCCCGTCCTGCAGTTCCTGGCGGCACATGTAGTCGGGCAATACACACATGCCGGTGTGGCTCAAAACGGCAAATTTGAGCGCAAAAAGATCGTCGGCAATCAGGCGCGGGCGATGCTCCAGCGTGAAGCTTTTGCCGTCCGGGCCATTCAGCGTCCAGGTGGCACGCCCATCGGTGGCGGACATGTTGACGGTGTCCAGCCGCGCCAGGTCCTGCGCCACGCCAACCGCCGCGTGACGCGCCAACTGGGCCGGGCTGGAAACCAGAAGGGCGCGTGTGAGGCCGAGGTTTTTCACCACCAGGCTGCCACTGTCGTCAAGCGAGCCGCGCACGCGCAGGGCGATGTCAAAACCCTCGTCGATCAGGTCCACCACGCGGTTGCTCACCTGCATGTCCACTTGCACCTGCGGGTATCGCGCGAGAAAGTCGCCCAGAATCGGCCCGATCGTGCTTTGCGCCAAAGTGACCGGGCAGGCTACTTTGACAGTGCCATGCGGCTCGGTGCGCGCCTGCTGCATCGCTTCGTCGGCGGCTTCGGCGGCGTCGCGCATGGCGATGCAATGGCGGTGGAACACCTCACCCGCCTGCGTGAGCGACACCTTTCGCGTGGTGCGTTGCAGCAATCGAACGCCCAACCTGGCTTCGAGTTCGGCAACCCGGCGTGACAATTTCGATTTGGGTACACCCAAGTGCCGCCCAGCCGCCGCAAAACCGGCGCGCTCCACCACTTCGGCGAAATAAACCATGTCGTTCAAATCCTGCATGCAGTGCTCCGTTCTACAAGGATTTAGGAATTCAAGGTGTTTATTGTCCTATTCTCAGGACAATTTAGCTTGATTTTGGCTACTTATCAAGAATTTGAATCATCCAGACAATTAATGCTTCTTGAACCACTTTGAAAGCCTGATCATGAACCTCCTGCACATCGACTCCAGCATTTTGAGCACGCACTCCGTTTCGCGAGCGCTCACTCACCAGATCGTGGAGCAATGGCGGGCCAGCCACGCCGTGTCCGAGGTCGAGTACCTGGATTTGACGGTAGATGCCCCGACGCACCTGAACGCCGACTCGATGGGTTTTCGCTCGCCCCCAACCGGCCAGGCGCCCAACGCGCTGCAGAAAGCCGAAAACGCCATATCTGAAAAACTCGTCAGCCAGTTCCTCGCCGCCGACATCGTGGTGATCGGCGCGCCGATGTACAACTTCGGCATCCCGACGCAATTGCGCGCCTGGATCGACCGCATCGCCCAACCCGGCCGCACCTTTGGTTACACCGACAAAGGCCCGCACGGCCTGGCCGGCGGCAAAACCGTGATCGTCGCCTCCACCCGTGGCGGCGTGTATTCCACCAGCGAAGGCGGCCGCGCCATGGAACACCAGGAAAGTTACCTGCAAACCGTGTTCGGCTTCCTCGGCATCACCGACGTGCGCTTCGTGCGCGCCGAAGGCGTAGCCATGGGCGAAGCCGCCAAAACTGCCGCCCTGGAAAGCGCCGGCCTGGAAGTCCGCGCCCTCGTGAAACCAGCCGCGAACCAAGAGCTGGCCCAGCAGGCGGCCTGATCGGGTGGCCTGATCGGGCGGCTTGTGCGGATGGGGTGAGCGGGTGGCCTGAGCGGGTGGCCTAAGTGGGTGGCCTAAGCGGTTCGTGTATGCGGATCGATATTTATGCGCCACCAAAGATGCTATTATTTATATAGCTAACAATGTCCATAATTCGTGACTTCAAGCCCTAAAAAGCTTGAAAATCCGAAAATTCCACACCAAAACAGCCAATTGTTAACACCCATGTTAACAATTGGCTGTTTGGCGCTTGGGCCGCCAGCGCCAGACGGCAAACCTTGCGCCGAAGCAAAAAGCCCCCGCCGGAATCCATGGCAATCCTTGGGATAATCAGGCCTCACGCGAGCGCCTGCGCGCCCAAGCTTTTGACGATTGCCGGTGCCGCCAAGCGCCTGCAAAGCTCTGACCGATGTCGCCCTGGACCCCACACGCACCCTTTCATGACCGCCCCCCGCCAACTCTTCGTCACCACCGCCCTGCCCTACGCCAACGGCAACTTCCACATCGGCCACATCATGGAATACATCCAGGCCGACATCTGGGTGCGCTTCCAGCGCATGCAGGGGCATCAGGTGAACTTTGTCTGTGCAGATGACGCGCACGGCGCGCCGATCATGATTGCCGCCGAAAAAGCCGGCGTCTCGCCGCGTCAGTTTGTGGACAACATCGCTGCCGGCCGCAGCCAATATCTGGACGGCTTTCACATCCAGTTTGACAACTGGAGCCACACCGACAGCGAAGAAAACCATGCCCTGTGCAAATCAATCTACGAAGCGCTTGACCAAGTCGGCTTGATCGGCAAAAAAAGCGTCGAACAGTTTTTCGACCCCCAGAAAAACATGTTCCTGCCAGACCGTTTCATCAAGGGCGAATGCCCCAAATGCGGCACCAAGGATCAATACGGCGACAACTGCGAAAACTGCGGCGCTGTGTACGCGCCGACCGACCTGAAGAACCCGTACTCCGCAGTGAGCGGCGCAACACCGGTTCTCAAATCCAGCGAACACTTTTTCTTCAAACTCTCGGACCCGCGTTGTGTCGAGTTTTTGCAAGAGTGGACGCAAGGCAAGGATGAAAACGGCAAACTTCGCCTGCAGCCTGAAGTCGCCAACAAGGTCAAAGAGTGGTTCTCGGTGCGCACCAATCCCGATGGCTCGAAAAGCGAAGGCCTGGCCGACTGGGACATCTCGCGGGACGCGCCCTACTTTGGCATTGGGATTCCGAACGCGCCCGGCAAATACTTTTACGTCTGGTTTGACGCGCCCATCGGTTACCTTGCCTCGCTCAAAAATCTGCTTGGAAAACGTGGGCAGGATTTCGACGCGTACATGGCCGACCCGTCGGTCGAGCAATACCACTTCATCGGCAAAGACATCGTCAATTTCCACACGCTCTTCTGGCCCTCGGTGCTGAAATTCAGCGGCCGCAAAACCCCGCGCAGCGTCTTTGTGCACGGCTTTCTGACCGTGAACGCCGAGAAGATGAGCAAGAGCCGCGGCACCGGGCTTGACCCTTTGAAATACCTGTCGCTGGGCATGAACCCCGAATGGCTGCGGTATTACATCGCGACCAAACTCACGAGCAAGAATGAAGACATCGAGTTCAGCCCCGAAGATTTTATGGCGCGGGTGAACTCGGATTTGATTGGCAAATATGTGAATATTGCTAGCCGGGCGGTTGGGTTTATTGCCAAGCATTTTGGCGGGAAAATCGCAGATCTTCCATCTCAGTCTGGGCATCCTGTTCTAGCCATTGTCATCCGGGCCCGCAAGATTGATTTACCCGCATTACTTCAGGTTTACGAACGACGTGACTTTGGGTATTTGGTGCGCGAAACGATGTTGATCGTTGACGAAATAAATGCCGCATGGGATAAAGCAAAGCCATGGGACCTGGCTAAGCAATTAGCGGCTGAACGTCAACCACTTCGAGTGCGTGAAGAATTGCACCTAATTTGTTCAGCAACCATCGAGGCTTTCCGTATCTTGACCTTAGTGCTTAAGCCGATATTGCCTTCGCTCGCTGCGCAAACCGAAAGCTTCTTGAACTTGCCCCCGCTGAACTTTTCCGATCTTAGTAAGCAGCTTTCTGAAGGACACCAAATCAATGCTTACCAGCACCTCATGCAACGTGTCACCCCGGAGCAACTTGATGCATTGTTTGAGCCTGTATTCCAAGAAAATCAGGCTCAATTAGCTCCTGAAACAGTAGCAAATGAATTGCCCGGCGGCGAGGAAATCGCCCCCGCCATCACCATCGACGACTTCGCGAAGATCGACCTTCGCATCGCCAAAATCGTCAACTGCGAAGCGGTCGAAGGCTCCACCAAGCTCTTGCGCCTCACGCTCGACGTGGGCGAAGGCAAAACCAGAAACGTGTTCAGCGGCATCGCCAGTGCCTACAAACCCGCCGACCTGATCGGCAAACACACCGTGATGGTCGCCAACCTGGCGCCGCGCAAGATGAAGTTTGGCATCAGTGAAGGCATGGTGCTGGCCGCCAGTCATGGCGATGAAAAGTCCAAGCCCGGCATCTATGTGCTGGAACCTTCGAGCGCCGGCAATGTGGGTGGCGTGGGCGCACTGCCGGGTTTTCGGGTGCGCTGAAGCCGCTCGCCGTTACGTTCAACCCGCGCGCCTGCGTTCAGGCACGCGCGCCGACCGTCAGCCGCCCGCAGCCTCCAGCGCCGCCCAGTACCGCAACACGTCCTCGTTGAACTCCTTGGCGCACTCGACCATGGGCGCATGGCCGCAGCGATCGTACAGCTTCACTTCCACCTTGGGCAGCAGGCGCTTCAAAATGTCAGCCTGGCGCACGGGCAGCAGTTGGTCCTGTTTGCCCCAGGCCACCAGCGCGGGCACCTTCACGCCGGGCAGGGCCTGGTGCAGGGCCGCGACCTGATCGGCCGGGAAGCCGCCAAAGGCCAAAAAGCTGCGCAGGGTTTTGAGGAAGGCCGCCTGCGCGCCGGGCAGGCTGGCAAAGTTGAATTTGTCTTCCACCAAGGTGTCGGTCACAAAGGCGGGGTTGTAAAAGGCCAGCTTCCACAACATGCGCAGCCCGAAGCGGCTGGGCCGGGTGAGCAGTTCGCCCACCACGGGCACAGCGGCCAGGCGGAAATTGATGTGGGTCTCGCGGCCCACGCCGGCCGGGTCCACCAGCACCATGGAGGCCACGCGCTCGGGCGCCATCAAAGCGCATTCCAGCGCCACGCGGCCACCCAGTGAATTGCCAACCAGGTGGGCGCTCTCCAGGCCCTGCGTCGCCATGAAATCGAACACAAACTGCGCATGGCCTCGCAGCGAATAGTCGGCGCTGGCCGGTTTGGCGGTCAGCCCGAAACCCAGCAAGTCCAGCGCGTAAACGCGGTGTTTTTGCGCCAGTTCCGCGATATTGCCGCGCCACTCCAGAACCGAACAACCAATGCCGTGCAGCAGCACGACGGCCGAGCCGGCGCCGCCCGCCTGCCAATACCGCGCGCGGACCGTGCCGACATTCACAAAACGATCTTCCGGGTTCATTGGGTTCATGGCATGGCTTGTCGAAAAAAGAGAGGGCAATTTAAGCATGCGGGCCAACCGGCCACTGCCGCAACATGGTAAGGTGGGTTGAAATTCCTTACTTTTATGGTATCCTTACAATTCTATTCAGCGCGTATATTCAACGCGCAATGACTTTGAGGGTTCGCCATGTCAGCCGTCTTGAAACCCGCAGCTTTTGAGTTTGAGGCTACCGTCACCAGCAAGGGGCAGGTCACGCTGCCTGTGGCGCTGCGCGAGCGCTTGGGCATCGAAGCCGGAACCAAAATCAAGTTCATCCACGACGCCAAAGGCACCCGGATGGAGGCCGAAAAGCCGATCAGCGCTTATCGGGGGATTTTGAAGCACCTGAATTTGCCCGACGACATCGGCGTTATCCCGAAAGAGCCAGACCGCAATTTTGACCCTATTTTGCCAAGCAGCGGCCCTGTGCGCCAGCGCCAGCTTGCCACCGGGCCAAAGCGGTGAATGTTGTCGATTCATCGGGATGGATAGAGCACTTTCAGAGCTCACACCGCGCCGCGTTCTTCGGCGGCGCGCTGCTGGACAAAGAACAGTTGCTCGTGCCAAGCATCGCCGTCTACGAGGTTCACCGCCGCCTCAGCCCGTGGTTGCCGCCGGATTTGATGGCAGACTGCGTCAATGTCATGCAGTCTGCCCGGACCATTGAGTTAACCGCACTGCGTGCCGTCGCCGCCTCCGAAGCTGCGCAAAAACACAAACTCGCGATGGCCGACGCCATCATGTACAGCATCGCCCGTGAATTCAAAGCCACTTTCTGGACGCAGGATGTGGACTACAAAGGCCTGCCGGGTGTAAGGTATCAGCCACGGCTTTGATCCGGACCACCTGCCTGCGCCAAAACGAACCATTTCTCCCGCATAGGACACGCATAGGACACACCATGACCGCAACCATCGAAAAACCCGCCGCCGCTGGCGCCGCCGACAAGGCCGCCTACCGCAATTACGCCGCGCCCCAGGTCAGCGAAACCTTTGACCGCGTGCGCGAGTTTTACCGGCAAAACCACCAGCGCCAGACGCTGGATTTCGTCAAGGCCAAAAAAGCTGATTTCCTCTCGTTCAATCGGCAAAAAATGACGCCCTGGGCGGCGCTGGACTACCTCAACACCTTGGTGGACGACAGCGACCCCGACATCGCCTTGCCCCAAGTCGACCACCTGCTGCAAACCGCTGAAGCCATGCGCGCCGATGGCCAGCCGGACTGGATGGTGCTGACCGGTTTCATCCACGACCTGGGCAAGGTGCTGTGCCTGTTTGGCGAGCCCCAGTGGGCCGTGGTGGGCGACACCTTTCCGACCGGCTGCGCCTATTCGCCCAAAATTGTCTACAGCGAATTTTTCGCCGCCAACCCCGATATGCAAAGGCCCGAGCTGCAAACGCCGAACGGCCTGTATGCAGCGAACTGCGGCCTGGAAAACGTGCACATGAGTTGGGGCCATGACGAATACCTCTACCACCTGATGCGTCCGTATTTGCCCCTGGAGGCGCTGTACATGATCCGTTTTCACAGCTTCTACAGCTGGCACCGGGAAGCCGAATATGGCCACTTGTGCGACGCGCAAGACCGCGCCATGTTGCCCTGGGTGTTGAAATTCAATCCATATGACCTGTATTCGAAAAACCCCGACCGCCCGCAGCTGGCTGCGGTGAAGCCGTATTACGAAGACCTGATGGCCAAATACCTGCCGGCCAGTTTGCAGTTTTGAGTCGCGGGCTTGCTTGTTGCCTGTTTCCTGAAACTCTGGCCATGACGGCTGCCGCCCGCGCCCAGCCTGAGGACTTCTTTACGCCCGGCCAATGGCTGGCCCTGTCCGAACGCTCAGCCTGGAAGGGGCTGCTTCTGGTGGCCCACTGCTGGGGCGTGGTGGCAGCCGCCATCGCGGTGGGTGTGGTGTGGCCACTGGCGATTCCGCTGGTGGTGGTGCTGGTGGGCAACCGGCAACTGGGCCTCTTCATCCTGATGCACGACGCCGCCCACGGCGCCTTGCACGGCAACCGCGCCGTCAACGACTGGGTGGGAAAGTGGCTGTGCGGGTTTGACCTGCACGCCTACCGCGCCTACCACCTGCAGCACCACCGCTTCGTGCAGCAAGACCTGGACCCGGATCTGGCGCTGTCGGCGCCTTTTCCGGTGACGCGCCAGTCGCTGTGGCGCAAGGTGCTGCGCGACCTCACCGGCCAGACGTTTTTCAAGCAGCGTTTTGGCGGCTTGGTGGCGCAGCTCAAAACACCGGATGGCGTGTCGCGCTGGCGCGTCCTGCGCGCCGAAGCCGCGCGTCAACGCCTGTTTCTGGCCAGCAATGCTCTAGGGCTGGCCGTCTTCAGCGCTGTCGGGCTCGGTTGGGCCTGGCTTCTGATGTGGCTGCTGCCGATGGCCACCTGGCTGCCGCTGATCTCGCGCCTGCGCAACATCTCTGAACATGCCCTGGTGGCGCAGAACGAGCCCGACCCGCTGCGCCATGCGCGTACCACCCACGCCAACTTTTTCGAGCGGATTTTGATCGCGCCGTATTGGGTCAACTACCACTGTGAGCACCACATGTTCACGCAGATCGCCTGCTGGAACCTGCCGCGAGCGCACCGGTTGTTGGAAAGCCAGGGCGCCACGGACCGCATGGAGCTGAGCCCCGGATACCGGAGCCTGCTTGCCAAGGCCAGCGCGGCATCCGGACGCGCCTGATGGTCCGGTTCCGCCCGTATCTGGTCGATTCGCTCAAGGGTTACACCACCCAACGTTTTTGGGTTGACGCCGCTGCCGGCGCCACCGTTGGCATCGTCGCCCTTCCGCTGGCGATGGCTTTTGCCATGGCCAGCGGGCTCAAACCCGAGGCCGGCCTCTTCACCGCCATCATCTCCGGTTTTCTGGTCTCGGCGCTGGGCGGCAGCCGCGTGCAGATTGGCGGGCCGGCCGGCGCGTTCATCGTCATCGTGTTTGGCATTGTGGAGCGGTATGGCCTGGCCAACCTGATCATCGCCACTGCCATGTCGGGCGTGATGTTGTTTGCCATGGGCTTTTTCAAACTCGGCGTCTTGATCCGCTTTGTGCCCGTAGCCGTGGTCATTGGGTTCACCAACGGCATCGCGGTTCTGGTGGGGCTCTCGCAGATCAAGGATTTTCTGGGCCTCTCGGTGGCTAACATGCCCGGCAACTTTTTCGGCATTCTGCAGACGCTCTACGCCAATCTGCACAGCGTCAACTGGCAGGCCTTTTTGCTGTCGCTGGTGGCGCTGACCCTGGTCGTTGGCTGGACGGCTTTAATGCCGCGGGTGCGCAAGCAGCGGGCATTGGCCAGCAAGATGGCGGTGGTGCCGGGCTCGATCATCGCGCTGGGGGTGTGCACACTCGCGGTCGCTGTGTTTGACCTGCAGGTTGACACCATCGGCAACCGGTTTGGCGGCATTCCGTCGAGCCTGCCGGGTTTTCAGCTGCCTGATTTCACCTGGGAAACGGCCCGTTTCCTCCTCGTTCCGGCGACCACGCTGGCGCTCCTGGGCGCGATCGAGTCGCTGCTGTGCGCACGTGTTGCCGACAACATGATTGGCGACCGCCACAACTCCGACCAGGAACTGATGGCGCAAGGCATCGCCAACTTCGTCACGCCCTTTTTCGGCGGCATGCCTTCCACAGGCACCATCGCCCGCACCATGACCAATGTGAAAAGCGGCGCCACCAGCCCGGTGGCTGGGATCGTGCACGCCTTGGTGCTGCTGTTGATTATTCTGGTGGCCGCGCCGCTGGCCAAAAACATTCCCCTGGGGGCGCTTGCGGCGATCCTGATGTTCGTCGCCTGGAACATGGGCCAGTGGCGCGAATTTGTGAACCTGCGGCAGTTCCGCTTGCCCTACCGCATCACCCTGCTGGCGGTGTTTTTTCTGACCGTGATTTTCGACCTGACCGTAGCTGTTGAAGTGGGCCTGATCGCCGCCTGTGTGACCTTCATATACCGCATCTCCAGCCTCTCTCGCAGCGAGCGCGTGCGTGCGCAAGACCAGCCGCTGCTGGCCGGCGCGCTGGCAGAAGGCGGTCAGGTCGCCGCTTACCGCCTGTACGGCGCGCTGTTTTTTGGCGCTGTCAAACTCACGCAGGACATCGAGGCCAATTTGCCCAGCCGCGTGTTGGTGCTGGACCTCAAGAACCTGATCTATATGGATTCATCCGGCGTGGACGCGCTGCTGGAACTCATCAAGGCCTGCCGCAAGGCGGGCGTGCGCCTGGTGGTAAGCGGCCTGATGCACCAGCCGCTGGACATTGCCAAACGCAGCGGACTGCTGCGGCAATTCGAAGGTCAGGCCAGCGGCAATCTCCTCGTGGACGATCTGGCTGCTGGCGTCAAAGCCGCGATGCTCTAGGGCTCGCTTACACAGTTTTTACGAGTGCGAACAGGCCCTAACCGGCGTGGCAACTCAATTTCTCGGATCCAGATCCGGGTCGCGCATCGAGCCGGTGGACACCACCCGCAGGTCGCTGTTGAAGACCGCCGTGAAGATTTTGGAGTCGGAGGTGTTGGGGCCGTCCATCCAGCGCCAGTCGTAGTGCGTCTGGTTTTTCAGGACGTAGGGCGTGATTTTCATCGGTTTTCCCAACATCTTGCGCACGTCTTCCATCATCATGCCGGCCGTGACTTTGGCGAAATTCTCTGGCGTGAGCACTTGGCGCAACGCCGCCATCTTGCCGTCCGGCCCGATGGTGATCATGTAATTCTTGTGCCCCTGCGGCTGGCGGTTGTATTCAAAAATCCGGCCCTGCGCCGGGCTGCCGGCGGGGGTGTCCCAGACCTTCTCGGGCTCGCCAAATTTGGCTTTGACGTCAGCCTCGGTTGCAACGCCCTCTTCCAGCTCGGCAATGCGTTGCGAATCACACCCGACGAGTGACAAAAAAGCGCTAAGCAGGCCCATGGCGCAAATACCCCTGATGGTTGTCCCAAACATGCTGGCTCCCGGTGGCTCAAACGCGCCATTGTCGCCGGGCCTTTGACGACGCCGTTTGCGGGGGCCACAAGTGTTTGTTTGCGACGGGCGCCGTGGTCAGCGCAGCGCGCCAGGAAAAGCCCAGATGCGGTTGACAGCATGCGCCCAGTGCCCTGGCGCAAGCAGGCCGACGCGCGGGTCGGGGTGAACGTCCAAGTACGGGTCGCGCACTGAAACCGTGGAGACGACCCGCATTGATGCGTCAAAAACGGCCGAAAACACCGCCGAGTTTTCCCGCGTGGGGCCGTCCAGGTAACGCCAGTCGTAATACGTGACTGGCTTCAACGGGTAGAGAGTGATTTTCATGGGTTGGCCCAACAGGCGCAGCACCTCTTCGGGTGTCATTCCCACCACGACGCGGGCGAAGTTCTCCCGGTTCAGCACCTGGCGCACGGCGAGCACTTTGCCGTCGGCGCCCACGTCAAGCATGTAGGCGGTATGGCCGCTGGGCTGGCGGCTGTATTCAAGCACCTTGTTGCCAGCCGGCGCGCCGGGCCGCGCTGGCCAGACGCGGCCCGGCTCGCCCCAGCGCGCGAGCACCTCGGCTTCGCTTGAGGCGGCCGAAAGCGGCGCACACGTACCCATTGGGGCGCATGCGGCCAGCCCCAGTGACAGCAGCAGCGCCAGCGCGAAAACGCGTGGGGGTGCGGGTGTGAATCCTTGGCTCATGGT
>JANNEZ010000367.1:0-11548 GCA_031379255.1 Rhodoferax sp.
AGGGGAAAAAGCCGTCGGCCACGTTGTCGGTGGCGATGCTCGCAGGTACCTGCAAGGCTGCGGCTTCCTTAAGCCGTGTCAAGCCACGCTCAACCGGCGTTGTATCCCAGGCGCCCTGCAAATACAGGTTGGTGCTGGGCAGTGCGACCAGGTGGATGCCGGCCTTGGCGCACAGGCGCAGCGTTTCTTCTGCGGCCGGGAGATTTTGCATCGACAGCGAACAGGCGTGGCCGCAGGTGACTGTGCCTTTAAAACCGTTTTGAATCACCAGTTCGGCGATGGCGCGAAGACCACAGGCGTCGCGGTCAAGCCCCTCATCGACATGGAAGTCCAGATGCAGCTTGTGCCGGGCGGCAAGTTCAAAGACGCGCTGGAGTTTTTCAAACATCTGCCCGTTGCGATAGACAAAGGCCCCAAGTAGTGCCGCTTCGCCGTGGTTTGCATCGCAGCGCTGGTTGACGCGGGCGAGCTGTTGGGCAATTTGTTCGCTGGTATCCAGCCCGATGCCTTCAACAGTGGCGAAGTCGTCCAGCGGCGTGAGAGATACGCATTGCAGCGCCACACGGCCACGCCAGGCGTCGCGCAGCTTTTCAAATTCGGCCAAACTGCGGGGGGCCACGGGCTGCGGCCAGTCCAGATGGGTGCGCATCGCACGGGTGCCTGCGGCGTAGGCCTCCTCGATGGCGCGCTGCATGCGCTGGTGAATGTCGGCCCCGCTCCAGCGCTCGCGGTGCTCGGCCATCAAGCCGATGGCTTTGAACAGATCGCCGTCTGCCGTGCCGATTTCCTGAACCACATGGGTTTTGTCCAGGTGCACGTGGACGTCTGCCAACGCGGGGATCAGCATCCGTGGTCGGTCCATCGAGGGAACTGAATCCGGTACCGGCGGGGCGGGTTCGACACGGGTCAAACGGCCATTGTCGATTTGAATATCGAACCGCAAAGCCGCAGAACGAAACCCGCGCACGCTGGGCGGAATGACGAGGTTTTTGAGTTCAATCACCGAGCGGCCACGCGATGCCAGCAGCCTTCAGCGGCTGGTTTTGACTTCACTCTCATGCCAGGAGCCCAGTACCAGCCTGGAGATGAAGTTGAACACCAGAAAAATCAAAATGCCGGTGAGTGACACCAAAACCAGCGCAGCAAACATTTTGGGGATTTCGGTGCGAAAACTCGCTTCCAGGATGCGCGATGCCAGGCCCGTGTCTTTGCCCGCTGCTCCGGCGGTGAATTCGGCAACCACTGCGCCTATCAGGCTCAAGCCGCCCGCAATTTTCAAGCCAGCGATGAAATACGGCATGGCCGAAGGGATCAACAAATGCCGCAATGTCTGCCACGGTGTGGCCCGGTAGAGCGTGAACAGGTCGCGCAGGTTGTGGTCGGCGCTGCGCAGGCCGACCACGGTGTTGGAGAGGATCGGAAAAAACGCCACGATCCAGGCGCACAACAAGAGCGCGGCCATGGTGCTGTCGATAAAAATCAGGATCAGCGGGGCAATCGCCACAATGGGCGTGACCTGCAGCACGATGGCAAACGGGAACAGGCACAGCTCGACCCACTTGTTCAGGGCAAACAACATGGCCAGCGCCACGCCGCCCAGCACCGCCAGTACCAGAGCGCCAAACGTGATCTTCATGGTGTAGACCCAACTGGTCATGAGCGAGCCCAGGTTGTCCCACAGGGTCTTGGCGATCAAGGTGGGCGCGGGCAGGATGTAGTGTGGAATCTGGTTGATGCGAACTATTAACTCCCATGTTAACAATGCAAGGAAAAACACCATGAAAGGCAAGAGTTTCTGAAATAATCGCTTGTCAATTCTCGTGAAATGGCGATTGTTTGCTATTATTTTAATAGCAATTTCGGGGTTGCCGGCAGTGGTTGACGTGTCAGACATGGTGTTCTCCGGCTTTTTGCAGCGCCTGTGACACCTGCACACACCACTGCGCGTACCGCCCGGTGGTGCGAAAGGCGTCGCTGCGCGGGTAAGGCTCGTCAATGGCCAGGTCGGCGATGACACGGCCCGGGCGCGCCGCCATCACAATGATGCGGTTGCTCAAATACACACTCTCGTAGACGCTATGCGTCACAAAAATCGTGGTGAACCGCTGCGCCGTCCACAGGGCCAAGGTGTCGTTGTTGAGCTTGAAGCGTGTCATTTCGTCCAGCGCGGCGAAGGGCTCGTCCATCAGCAGCAGGCGCGGCTCGGTGACCATCGCGCGGGCAATCGACACCCGCATCTTCATGCCGCCCGAGAGTTCACGCGGGTAGACGTGCGCGAACTGGCTCAAGCCGACCTTGGCCAGCACTGCCTGCACCTGTGGCAGTGCCGCTTCGCGCGAGACGCCTTTGAGCCTGAGCGGCAGCCAGACGTTGTCAAACACGCGGGCCCAGGGCATCAACGTGGGCTCTTGAAACACAAAGGAAATGTCCTTGGCGTGGTCCGCGGTGTCGTCGCTCCACTGGATGCGCCCGCCCGAGACCTCCAACAGCCCCGCAATCATCTTCAACGCGGTGCTCTTGCCGCAACCCGAAGGACCGAGAAAACTGACGAACTCCCGCTCGCCGATGGCCAGGTCGACGCCCTGCAGCGCCAGCGTGCCGTTGTTGTAACGTTTGTCGACCTGGTGCAGCGCCAGCAAAGTCGCAGTGGGCGGACTCATGGGGGAAAGTGGGGATTCGGGTTCAGGGTGGACAGCGGCAGCTCGCTGACTTCCCGCAGCAGTTTCGCCAATTGCAAACCGGCGGCATCCAGTATGGCCTGGCCCTTGGCCACCGTAGCGATAGATGCATTGCCCGCTGCGCCCATGGCGTTGTAGTCCTGCACCTGCCAGCCCAGTTTGGCGCTGCTGCCGTTGCCCAGCAGCGGGAAATGGGCAGCACGCTCCTGCGCGGTGGATTTGAAATCCCGGGCCTGCGCCAGGTCCACATATTTTTCACGCAGCGCCAGCATCATCGAGGTTTCCATGTCGCCCGCGTGGATGCCAAAGCGGTGCTCCTCTGGCGGGAAGAGCTTCATCACCGCGTCACCCAGTGGCAGGGTGTACCAGTTGGTGGAATAGACGATCAGGTCGTGTGCCGTGCGCAGGTCGCGCGCCACGATGTCCATCACGCTGACCTGGCCGCCGTGCGAGTTGAGCAGCACGAGTTTTTTGAGTCCCGCGCGGGCCACGCAGGCGCCCAGTTCCATCCAGACGTTCATCAGCGTCTGCGCCGACAAGGTGAGCGTGCCGGGGAAGCGGATGTGTTCGTTGCTTTTGCCAATTTGCTGGGTTGGCATGAACAACACCGGCAGCTCAGGCGCCAGATGGGGCAGGGCGGCGTCGATCACACCGGTGACGAGCGTGGTGTCCACACTCACTGGAAGGTGCGGGCCATGTTGTTCGGTGGCGGCCACGGGCAACACCGCCACGGCGCGATGGACATCGTCGTTCACAGCAAGTTGCGAGAAATGGCGCGACGTGAGGTCAGACCAGAAGTGGGAAGGAAGCTTCATGGCGGCATGTTACAACCTGTCCCATGCACAACGGCACCCCGATTTCCCCACCCACGCCAGCCTTGGCCGAAAAGCTGGCCATCGCCAACCGTATCTTGTTCCACCACGGCGTCGTTGACGGATTTGGCCACATCAGTGCGCGCCATCCGGATTCAAGCGCGCGCTTTTTGCTTTCGTGCAACCGCGCGCCGGGGCTGGTGCGGCCTGAAGATGTTCTGGTGTATGACCTGGACGGCGATCCAGTGGCGCCGACCGACAAACGCCCGTATCTGGAGCGTTTTATCCACAGCGAGATTTACCGCCTGCGACCCGATGTGATGTCAATCGTGCACAGCCATTCGCCCAGCGTGATCCCGTTTGGCGTCACCGGCCAGCGACTGCGGCCAGTGTTCCACATGAGCGGTTTTCTGGGCAGCGGCAGCGCGTTGTTTGAAATCCGCGAGGCAGGCCCGGGTCTGGGTGGCAATACTGACATGCTGATCCGCAATACCGGCCTGGGCCGTGCGTTGGCCGAGTCCCTGGGCGCCCACAACTGCGTGTTGATGCGTGGCCACGGCTCGACCACGGTCGCGCCGTCCATCGAACTGGCGGTGTACCGGGCGATTTACGCCGAGGTCAACGCCAAGTTGCAGCTCCAGGCAACGGCTTTGGGCGCCATCAATTTCCTCAATGAAGAAGAGGCAGCCTTGGCTGCGGTGTCCACGGAAGGGCAAATTCAGAGGGCGTGGAGCCTGTGGCGGGATGCCATTCCAGCGCTGGATTGAGCCTGGCGGCTTCAAACTGCGTCGGGCCCTTGTCGAAAGAAAACGCCCGCAGAAAGTGCGGAAGAAGGTATTGGCTTGACGGAGGTTGAAAAGTTCGTATAATAAACCGACGTGGCGGACTATTAAATGAACAATGAATCTCTATGAAAGTTTTCATCGTCTTTGCGCATCACGAGCCCCAATCCTTCAATGTGGCATTGTTGGATCGCGCTGTCGCAGAGCTTGAAGCGCTCGGGCACGAGGTGCAGGTGTCCAATCTGCACGCGATGGATTTCAACCCGGTTGCGGGCGCAGCCGATTTCACCCAGCGGCGTTTTCCTGACGTGCTCCAGTACGACCGGGAACAAAAATTTGCCAGTGAGCACTACGCTTTTTCGCCCGACATCCAGAAAGAAATCGACAAATTGCTGTGGTGTGATTTTTTGATCCTGCAGTTCCCCTTGTGGTGGTTTTCAGCACCGGCCATTTTGAAGGGCTGGATTGACCGCGTTTTCGTCAATGGTGTGGCCTATGGCAAAGGGCATCGCATGGATACTGGCGGCCTCAAGGGGCGCAAAGCCATGCTCGCGGTGACGACGGGTTGTTATGAAAACATGGTCGCGCCAGACGGCCTGCTGGGCGACCTGAATGTCAACCTCTGGCACCTGAATGCCGGCACCCTGGCCTACGCTGGGTTCGAGGTGCTGCCACCCTTTGTGTCGTGGTCCATCCATTACACCGACGCGGCAAAGCGCGCCGGATACCTTGAAGCCTTTGCGGATCGCATGCGCGCACTGCAAACCTTGACGCCGCTGTATTTCCATCCGGCCAGCGATTTCGGCCCTGACTGGCGGCTTCGGGCCGGTGTCGAACCGGCGACCATCGGCCATCGGCGCGACGTGGGGAAATAAACTTGAAAACCATTCCTGTTGTCCGCCAACATGACGCGCCGCTGCGGCGCAACTGGGATCAACTTGTCCGTCCGGAACACGTGCATGGATCGGTCTACACCGACCCGGCCATTTTTGCGGAAGAGCTGGAGAAAATCTGGCGCCGCATCTGGGTCTATGTGGGCCACACCAGCGAAGTGCCCGGAGCGTATGACTACGTGATGAAGTCCATTGGCCCCGAGCCCGTCCTCATGACGCGGGGGCCGCAGGGCAAGGATGGCATGCCGGGCGACATCCACCTGCTGCACAACCGCTGCGCCCATCGCGGCAACCGCGTATGCATGACGCCGCACGGCAACGCGCGCTCCTTCACCTGCCCGTACCATGGCTGGACCTATGCGAACGACGGAAAACTGCGCGGTTACCCTTTCCCGTCGGGGTATGAAGGGGTGGACAAGGGCGCTCTGGGCCTGGGCCGGGTGGCCCGCGTGGGCATTTACAAAGGTTTCGTTTTCGGCTCCATGAGCGCTGAGGGAATCAGCCTTGAAGAACACCTGGGTCCCGCCATGCAGTCGATAGATGCGCTGTGTGAGACATCGCCGGATGGTGAAGTGCAGATCACTGCGGGGTTCCTCCAGCACCGGGCCCGCGCCAACTGGAAGTTTCTGGTGGAAAACGAAACCGATGGTTACCACCCGTCCTTCGTTCACGCCTCGATTTTTGATGTTGCAAAGAGCGGCATCGGCACTTTGTACAGCAGCAACTCGACAGCGGTGTCGCGCGATTTTGGCAACGGCCACACGGAGAACGACCTGCGCCCGGAGTTCCGCAAGCGCGACGTGCCCATGAGCTGGTTTGGCGCCACCGCTGAAAAACTGCCCGGCTACACGGCGAGCATGAATGCCGCCTACGGCCCGGACAAGGCCCGCAAAATCATGATTGACGGCACGCCGCACATCATGATCTACCCCAACCTGTTCATTGCCGAAATCCAGATTTTTGTGATCCAGCCCCTGGCGGTGAATGAGACCGTGCAACACGTCACCGCCTTGCAGTTCAAGGGTGCGCCCGACTTGAACCGGCGTCTGCGCCAGCAGACCATGGGCTCGGTGGGGCCAGCCGGTTTTTTGCTCGCCGACGACAGCGAAATGTACGAACGCACCCAGCAGGGTGTGTCCTCAAGCAACCCCGAGTGGCTCTTTCTGGGCCGGGGAAAACACCGGGAAAGGCGCGACGACCAGGGTTTCCTGATCGGCGACGCGACCGATGAGACCCCCACACGCGGCATCTGGCGGCATTACCGCGCGCTGATGGAGGCTGCGTGAAGAATCTGGAACCAACGCGTCCGCAGCCATGGCGATGACATCCGCCCAGCGCGCGCTGCTTGAAGACGTGACGCAATTCATCTACACCGAGGCGCGGCTGCAGGATGACCACGCCTACGACGCCTGGGAGGCGCTGTGGACCGACGACGGCATCTACTGGATTCCGGCCAATGGCGAGGGCACGGACCCCGAGAACGAGATGTCCATCCTCTATGACAACCGCTCACGCATTGCGCTGCGCATCCGCCAGTTGCACACCGGCAAACGTTTCAGCCAGACGCCCAGGTCCCGTCTGCGCCGCCTCGTCTCCAATGTTGAGGTGCTGGAGGACGACGGATGCGACGTCCGCGTGACGGCCAATGCCATGGTGTTTGAGTCCAGTTCGCGCGGCGACCAGATCTGGGCCTCGCGCAATGAATTCCTGCTGCGCCGGGTCGATGGCGGCTTGCGCATGGCGCTGAAAAAAATCATTCTGATCAACAACCACAAGCCGCTTTACACGCTGGCCTTCCTGATTTGAAAGACCGGCCCGATGAGCATCGACAAAACTTCCACAGGCGATGCGCCGCGAGCCGCCACCCTGATTCTGACCGGCGAAGGGCCAGCCCTGCTGTCTCTTGATCCGGACGGTGTGGCGCATTTGCGCATGAACCGGCCTGACGCCGCCAACGGGCTCAGCCTGGAAATGCTGCAAGCTCTGCAGCAGGTGGTGATGGCGGTCCACGGCGACAGCCGCGTGCGGGTTGTGTTGCTGACCGGAGCAGGAAAGAATTTCTGCGCGGGCGGCGATGTGCACGCATTCCTGAGCAAGGGCGCCCAGTTGCCGGATTACATCCGCCAGGCCACGTCGTATCTGCAAATCGTCGCCTCGATGCTGATGCGGCTCAACGCGCCCGTGGTGGCGGCCGTGCAGGGTTTTGCCGCCGGCGGCGGTGGCATGGGCCTGGTGTGTTCGGCCGACATGGTGGTGGCCGGTCAGTCCAGCAAGTTTCTCGCTGGCGCGACACGCGTCGGCATGGTGCCGGACGCGGGCGTGTCGGTTACGCTCACGCACCTCGTGGGTCTGCGCAAAGCGATGGAAATCCTCATGCTCAATCCGGTCATCAGCGCGGCCGAAGCCTTGCAGATGGGTCTGGTCAACCGCGTTGTCGCCGATGACAGGATTGAGGAAGAAGCTCTGGCCGTGGCGCGGCAATTGGCCAGCGGCGCGCCGGCGGCATTGGCCGCCACCAAACGCCTGCTGCTCAATGGCCTGGCATTGGGGCCGGAAGCCGCCATGCCTGAGGAAAACCGCACACAGGCGCAGTTGTGCGGCATGTCGGACGCGCTCGAAGGTTTGGCAGCCGTGATCGAAAAACGCTCGCCAAAATTCACCGGGCGCTAGGCCAGACGATCAAGCCAGCCCATCACCTCGACACCCTGACACCAACCATGACTTTGCCGCTCGCTGGACGACATGCCCTCGTAACCGGCGGGGCCAAAGGCATTGGTGAAGCCATTGTCAGGCGTTTGCGGGCGGACGGCGCCGATGTTGTGATTGCCGACCTTGACTTCGCTTCCGCTCAAAAACTTGCCGGCGAAACAGGCGCAACGCCCTTGCAACTGGATGTGGCCGACGCCGCCCAAGTTCGCGCGGCATTGCGGGCGTACGCTGGCAAAGAGCCGATCGACATCCTGGTCAACAACGCCGGTGTTGATCAACATGCGTTTTTCACCGATACCTCAGAAGAAGATTGGCAGCGCTTGATCGCTGTCAATTTGATGGGCGTCTTTGCCACCACCCATGTCCTCCTGCCAGCCATGCAGCAAGCAGGCTGGGGTCGCATCATCAACATTGCATCAGAGGCTGGGCGCTTGGGGTCGCGGGGTGGTTCGGTCTACGCGGCGGCAAAAGGTGGCGTCATCGCCTTTACCCGCTCGATTGCCCGCGAAAACGGCAGAAAAGGCGTTACCGCCAATGTGATCGCGCCGGGGCCGATTGACACACCGATGCTGCGCTCAGCCGTGGCGCAAAGTGGCGGGCGTCTGCTGGCGGCAATGACCGGCGCCACACTGGCCGGGCGTTTGGGTACGCCACAGGAGGTGGCCGCAGCCGTGGCGTTTCTCGCCTCTGACGGCGCAGCCTTCATCACCGGGGAAGTTTTGGGTGTTTCCGGCGGCATGGGTTGCGGCGCATGACCTCCACCATTGTTGCCTCTCGCCCTGATGTCGATGCCGTGGTCAAACGCATCCGCGCGGTCTATCAAAGCTGGGGCCGCAAAACCACGGTGGCGCAAATGCGCCGTGATTGGGACCTGCTCTTCGGGCGCGAAGTTCCTGGCGCAGGCATGGATGCCGCCACCATCAACGGTGTGAATACGGCCTGGATTTGCGCGCCTGGTGTTCACAGCGAAACCGTTGTCGTGTATTTTCACGGTGGCGGTTTTCAGGTGGGCTCTCTGTTGTCGCACCACGAACTCATGGCGGGCATTTCAGCGGCGGCGGGTTGCCGGGTGTTGGGGGTGGACTACCGCCTGGCGCCAGAACACCGGTTTCCCGCGCCTTTGCAGGACGCGCGGGCGGTATGGGATGGCTTGCTGGCGCGGGGTTTGCGCGTCGACCAAATCGCATTGGCCGGCGACTCGGCGGGCGCCGCTGTGGCCTTGCTGCTGCTTTTGGCATTGCGCGATGCCGGCAGACCCTTGCCCAGAGCGGCTGTTTTGATGTCGCCGTGGACTGACCTGAGCGCCTGCGGTTCCAGTTACGAGACCAGGGCCGCAGCAGACCCCATCCATCAGCGTCCCATGATTCAGGCTCTTGCGCGCAATTTTCTGGGTGCAGGCCCCGGTGCTTGCGATTGCCGAAGTCCGGCCGTCTCGCCCTTGTTTGCTCCACTGGATGGCTTGCCGCCCCTGCTGATTCAAGTGGGCGACCGCGAGACAGTGCTGAGTGATTCGACCGAGTTGGCCAAAAAAGCCGAGGCGGCGCAGGTGCCGGTCAAGCTCGAGGTGTGGCCAGAAATGGTCCACGTGTTCCAGCAATTTCCTCACGAGTTGCCAGAAGCCCGCGCTGCGATTGAATCGGCGGGCCAATTTCTCAGGCAACACCTGTCCACGCCAAACACGGCACCTGTCCACGCCTCAATCCAATGACCGCAAACACCACCTACGACACCCTCATCATTGGCAGCGGCGCGGGCGGCCTCTGCGCTGCCGCGCGGCTGGTGGCCGAGGGCAAAAAAGTGCTGGTGCTCGAAAGCCTTGACCGCCTGGGCGGTCGGGCTTCAAGTGAGCGGATTGACGGGTTCACCGTCAACATCGGCGCCATTGTGGTTGAGCGCGGTGGCGTGTTTGAGGAAACCTTTGACCTTTTGGGTGTGCCGCTGGACATTCGCGAACCCAATCCCGCAACCGTGTTTCTCATTGACGGCAAGGTCATCAATGTCGCCAAAGGGGGCTGGGGCCTTTTATTGGGCGCCTTTACCCGTCAAGCGGCCAAAATCGGCGCGAAATTCGCAGATGCCCGCGCGGGCGATTTGCCTGAAGCGAAACAAAACACGCAGGAGTGGCTGTCGAACTACACCACCAACAAGACCGTTCATGCCATCTTTCGCAACCTGTGCGCGGCGACTTTTGCCGCGAACCTGGACGAAGTGCCGGCACGCGCTTTTTTGACTTATTTCGCTGTCAAGGGCGCGTTCAAGCGGTTTGGTTTTTGCCCACGCGGCACAGTGGGTTTGTGGGACGACCTGGCGGGCGCGATTCAAAGCCGGGGTGGTGAAATCTGGCGCAATGCCCAAGTGACTGGCCTGCTCACGGCCAACGGGCAATGCACCGGTTTGGAGGTCTTGGTGGATGGCCAGGCCCGGCGCGTGACCGGCAGAACGGTTATCAGCAACATTGGCCCGCGCGCCACCAGCGCCCTCCCGGGCGCTGAAGCGTTTGGCAGCGTCTACAACACATTGGCAATGACCAGCGCCAAACCGACTGCCAACATCGTCATCAATTTCGCCACCCGTGAGCGACTTCTGGATTCGCCGGGGCTGGTGACTTTCGGCCGCACACGCCGCCTGTGCAATATGGGCGAACTGACCGCCACCTGCCCTGAGCTTGCGCCAGCAGGCTGGTACCAGTACGTGGCCTACGCTGTGCCAAAACCGGCCATTGGCGATTTTGACGAAGCGGCAGAAATCGAAGCCGGTTTGCAGGACCTGCGCGACGAGTTCCCCGCTTTTGCAAAGGCCAAAATGCTTTCTGTGCGGGTGATGCGCGGTGAGTGGCCCGCGCAGCGCTCCTGCGCCGGATATGACCTCCCGCAGCAAACCCCTTTGTCGAACCTGTGGCATGTGGGCGATGCCGTAAAGGACTACGGCGACGGTGGCACCCAGGCCTGTGCGTTGACAGCAAAACTGGCGGCGCAAAAAGCCGCCAATTACCTCAGCAGGGCGGTAGGCGCTCGGCCATAAAGCCCTGCAAAAACAGTCGGGTGACGCGTTCGCACAGTTCTGTTGCCTTGATCGGGCCGCTGGGTTTGAACCAGAAATCCGTGCCGTTGAGCATGCCAATCAGCAACATGGCGTATGGCTTGTAGGCGGGATCTGGCAGTCCAGGGTTGACGGCGCGAAGCTGGGCTGCAAACAAGTCGCACAACTTCACCTGCAATTCCCATAGCGGCGCCTGCATTGCCATGGGCAGGTACTTCACGTCATTCTGCGCAATAGTGTGGCGCCTTCGGGATTGCGCCGATTTCTGCACATAAACCCCTACCAACGCCTGCAAACGCTCCACGGGTGTTACAGCCTTCCGCGTGGCGTCTTCCAAACCCGTCAAGAGCTTTTGCAGATGCTCCTGCAACATGGCGAAAAGCAGCTCGTCCTTGGTCGGGAAGTAGTGGTAAAGCATGGACTTGGTCGCACCACAGGCGCGGGCGATGTCCTGCATCTTGGCGCTGGGGTAACCGTCCTTGGCAAACAGCGCAGCGGCACTGTCCAGAATGGCCTGGGCTTTGGCATCGTAGTCGTCGGATCGAACGCGGGGCATGGGTTTAATTATAAGCCGACGTGTCGGACTATAATTAAACCCATGCCCGAACTCGAATTCAATGAGCCGAATGTCCTTG
>JANNEZ010000370.1:0-2628 GCA_031379255.1 Rhodoferax sp.
CTAAACCTCGGCAGCCCTTGCATTTCATCAAACCAGCCTAAAATGCTGCAACGGTGGCGCGAGAAATTCAATTCTCGGGATGCAGTGCAAGGCGCAAACCACAGCAATACGCCCGTATTGCGAGGATTTGCAACGCAGCAATGCGCCCGATAATTGAATTTATGGAGATGCCCCATGTGCCGCAACATCAAAACCCTCTTCAACTTCGAGCCGCCGGCCAGCGAGCTGGAAATACGCGACGCCTCCTTGCAATTCGTGCGCAAGTTGACCGGCTTCAATGTGCCCTCCAAGGCCAATGAAGCGGCATTTGACCGGGCCGTGGCCGACATCGCAGCCAGCACCCGCGAGCTGATGCAGTCGCTCAAAACCACAGCCCAGGCGCGCAACCGCGAGGTCGAAGCGGCCCGTGCCAAAACAAGGTCTCTGGAACGCTTTGCGCAGCACCCTTGAGAAGGTGAAATAATCGGGGGAAATCCCCAACAATCGGGGTTCAATCGGAAAGTTTTGGGTTTGGAAATTTTGGAGTTTTTATGAGCGACGCACAACAACGCATCGACGAGCTGGTCAAAGGCAATGAAGTTTTGCTCTTCATGAAGGGCAACGCGAGCTTCCCGCAGTGCGGCTTTTCGGGCCGTGCCATCCAGATTCTCAAGGCCTCGGGCGTGGACACCCGCGCCCTCAAAACCGTGAACGTGCTGGAAGACCCTGAAATCCGCGCCGGCATCAAGGACTACAGCAACTGGCCGACCATCCCTCAGCTGTATGTCAAAGGTGAGTTCGTTGGCGGCTCGGACATCATGATGGAGATGTACGAGTCGGGCGAGATGCAACAGCTGCTGGCCAAGCTGGCCTGACGGCAGCCCCAGGGCAAGCGGCCATTTCAGGCCGCTGTGTGCTCCCAGGCCTTCTTGGCACCCAGCACCGCATTCGGGTAAGGCGCCTTGCCGCGCGAGCCGTTGTAACGCCCCAGCGCCATGAAAAGGTCGCCTTTTTCGCGGTCAAGGTAATGGCGCAGGATGACGCAGCCAAAACGCAGATTGGTCTGCAGGTGAAAGAGCTTGCTCGCATCGCCCCGCACCGTATCGTCATTCGCCAGGACCCGTGTCCAAAATGGCATCACCTGCATGTAACCGCGGGCGCCGACCGGGCTCACGGCAAATTTGCGGAAATTGCTTTCCACCTGCACCAGGCCCAGGATCAGGGCTGTGTCCAAACCGGCGCGCTTGCTTTCGTACCAGAGGGTTTGCAGGAATTCCTTGCGTTCGGTCCAGTTGGCTTTTTTCCTTTTCAGGCGCTCGCTCATGGCACCGAGCCAACGCAGGTAGACCAGCCGCGACTCGGTGTCGTTGAACTCGGGCACGGGCGGCGCGTGGTTGTTGACGGCCGAACTCAAGGCCGTGCGCACCGAATCCACCAAGGGCTCTTCAAGCTGGCCGCCGGCCAGCGCGGGCATTGCCCAAGACAGAAGCCCCAACCCGCCAGCGGTGGCAAAAACGGCCTGCCGTCTTGAAAATCGCCTACCGGCTGCGCAGTGCGTCACGGCTTCCAAAGCCCTCATGTCAGTCTCATGCCAGCCTCATGCAGCGAGTCTTGACTGGATCATGGCCCCAATCTCGTTGACGCCCACTTTGGTCGCTGAGGTGTCGCGCCGGTGCTGGTATTCGAGCTGCCCTTCTTTCAAGGCGCGGTCGCCTATGGTGACGCGATGCGGCACACCAATCAACTCCCAATCGGCAAACATGGCCCCGGGGCGCTCGCCGCGGTCGTCCAGGATCACATCGATGCCGGCTGCCAATAATTCGGCGTAGAGCTTGTCGGAGGCGGCTTTGACTTCGGGGAAACGGTCGGGGGAAATCGGGCACAACACCACCGTGAACGGCGCAATCGCGTCCGGCCAGATGATGCCTTTGTCGTCGTGGTTCTGTTCAATTGCCGCAGCCGGCAGGCGCGTGATGCCGATGCCGTAACAGCCCATTTCCATGAACTGCGGTTTGCCGTTTTCGTCGAGGAAGGTGGCGTTCATCGGTTTGCTGTAGACCGAGCCGAGCACGAAAATGTGGCCCACTTCGATGCCGCGTTCAATCGCCAGCAGGCCTTTTCCGTCCGGAGACAAATCGCCCTCCACCGCGTTGCGCAGATCGGCCACCAGGCCCGGCTCGGGCAGGTCGCGCCCCCAGTTCACGCCGGTCATGTGGAAGTCGGGTTCGTTGGCGCCACAAATCCAGTCGGCCATGACGGCGACTTCGCGGTCCACGGCGAGTTTGACGGGCTTGCGCAAATTCAAGGGCCCCAGGTAGCCGGGCTTGCAGCCGAAATGCTCGTCAATCTCGCCGGCCGTTGCAAACCGGAAATTCTCCAGGCCCGCAAGCTTGCCGACCTTGATTTCATTCATGTCGTGGTCGCCGCGCAGCAGCAGAAGCCACACCGTGGTCAGGATGATTTCACCGGTTTCATTTTTCTGGTCGGTCGACAGAACCAGTGACTTCACGGTGGTCTTGAGTGGCACGCCCAGCAACTCGGCCACGTCTGCGCAAGTGCTTTTGCCAGGCGTCGGCGTCTTGGTCACGGGGTTCAAGGCTGGCGCGCGGGGATTGGCAGGTGCCAGCGCCTGGGCTTTTTCCATGTTCG
>JANNEZ010000426.1:0-1953 GCA_031379255.1 Rhodoferax sp.
CGGCAACATCAGCGGGGCAACGAGTGCCACGTTGAACTTCGCCAGCGCGACTCCGGCGGACACCGCCAGCTACACCGTCCTCATTGCCAACGCTGCCGGTTCAGTTCTCAGCAGCCCCGCCACGTTGATCGTCAATTCAACCATGACCGCGAACACGCTGACACCCGCCAACGCCGCCACGGGCGTCTTTTACGACACGCCGTTGAGCATCACCTTCAGCGTCGCACCCACGCTTCGCACCGCTGGCACGATCCGGATTTACAACGCCAACAACACCGTCACGCCCGTGGACACGATTGACCTGAGCCTCGGCAACGGACAGCAACGCGTCTTCCCGAACGACACGCAATCCATCACCTACAACTTCGTCCAGATCAGCGGCAACACCGCCACGATCTTCCCGCGCTTCAACGTGATGACCAGCAATCAGACCTACTACGTCACCGTGGACAACGGAGTCTTCACCGATGCAGCCGGGGCATACTTCTCCGGCATCACCGACACGAACGCGTGGAGATTCACCACCAAACCCACCGGTCCGGCGGATGCGAACAACATGGTCGTGGCCGCCGACGGCAGCGGGGATTTCCTCACCGTGCAAGGCGCGATCAATTCCATCCCAGCCAACAGCGTGACGCCGCGCGTCATCAACATCAAAAACGGCGACTACCCTGAAATCAACGTCATCGCCGCGCGTCACAACGTCACCTTCCGTGGACAAAGCCGCACCGGAACAATCGTCGGCGCAACGAACAACGCGATTGCTCAAGCCGCGAACTCCGGTTCAACCCGCGCCCGCATGACGTTCAAGGTCGCGGCGAACGATATTGCGTTCGACACCTTCACCCTCACGAACCGCACGCCGCAGGGCGGTTCACAGGCGGAAGCGTTGATGATGGAATCCGGCGCGCGCCGATTCATCGCCAACAACACCACCTTCTCAAGTCGTCAGGACACGATCCTCGCCAACCAGAACAGTTCGCAGGGTTACTTCACCAACTGCACGGTGAATGGCAATTTCGATTACATCTGGGGCGGAGGAAACCTGTTCTTCACGAACTCGATCATTCACACGCTCGCCGGTGCGTCGGGTTTCAACATCACCGCCGCGCGCACGGACTTCGGAGGCTCGGCCTCCACCGGCAACTGGATGACACCCGACGGACTCCGCTGGTCGAGCAACGGATTCTCATTCGTCGCCTGCCAGATGACTGCTGACGCGGGCGTCACCGGAATCACTCTGGCTGGCAACAACGGCACGGCGGGTGGTCAGTCGAGCTGGGTCAATTGCCGCTTCGCCACGAACGCTTACGTCGCACCCGGCGCAGGACTCGCCAGCACTTACAACTTCTGGCAATACCAGAACACAGAACTCACCGGCGTCGCTCCTGTCACTTATGCGAACGTCGTCACATTGACCGGCGGCGACCCGCGCCTCACCGCCGCACAAAGCTCCGTGCTCTGGCTCAATGGCTGGCAGCCTGAATATCCGTTCATCGTCACGCAGCCCGCCAATCGCACCGTCGCGGGCGGCGGCACCACGAACTTCTCCGTCGTCGCAAACTCGTTTTACACCGTCACGTATCAATGGCAGCGATTCGGCACGAACCTCCCGAACGCCACGAACAGTTCGCTCACCATCACCGGCGCCACGGCCAATGACGCGGGCAGCTACACCGTCATCGTCTCCAACGCCGCAGGTTCAACCACCAGCAGCACGGTCACACTCACCGTCGGCAACACCGCGCCCACACTCGCGCCGGTCGGCAATTCCACGGTCAACGTCGGTGTCACAGTGAACTTCACCAACAGCGCGGCGGACGTGGATGCCCCGGCACAATCACTCACGTTCAGTTTGTTGAGCGCACCTGCTGGCGCGACACTGGGTACTTCCAGCGGCATCTTCAACTTCCGCCCGGACACAACCCAGGGCGGCACGAGCAACTACATCAC
>JANNEZ010000470.1:0-4612 GCA_031379255.1 Rhodoferax sp.
TTTGCAGGAAGTGTTGCGCTTCGAGGTCCTTCAACACGGCCTTGCGGCAGACATACCGGTCCATGCCCTGGTAGGCCTTGGGCCCGTTCTCGTTGATCTTCGCGTCCAGCGTGAAGATGGTGATCATCGGCAGCTTGTGGCGCAGCGCGCAGGCGTAATCGTTGAAGTCGTGCGCGCCGGTGATCTTCACGCAGCCGCTGCCGAAGTCTTTGTCGACAAAATCATCGGCAATCACCGGGATCTGGCGATCGCACAAAGGCAGGTCCACCATCTTGCCGACCAGGTGTTTGTAGCGCTCATCGTCGGGGTGGACGGCCAGCGCGCCGTCGGCCAGCATGGTCTCGGGGCGCGTGGTGGCGATGTTCAGGCCTTTGATGGTGCTGCCGTCACGGGCTTTTTGCGGCCCGTCTGAAAACGGGTATTCAATGTGCCACATGTACCCGTCGCGCTCCTCGCTTTCCACTTCCAGGTCGCTCACGGCGCTTTGCAGCACCGGGTCCCAGTTCACCAGGCGTTTTCCGCGGTAAATCAGGCCCTGCTCGTACAGGCGCACAAAGGTTTCTGTGACGGTATTCGAGAGGCCCTCGTCCATTGTGAAATATTCACGGCTCCAGTCCACACTGGCGCCCACGCGGCGCATTTGGTTGGTGATGGTCGCCCCGCTTTTTTCTTTCCACTCCCACACTTTGGCCACAAAATTTTTGCGTGCCTCAAACGGCGTGGGGCCCATCTCGTGGCGGCTGATGTTTTGCGCCTGCAACTGGCGCTCCACCACAATTTGCGTGGCGATGCCCGCGTGGTCGGTGCCCGGTATCCACGCGGTGTTGTGGCCCAGCATGCGGTGGTAACGCGTGAGGCTGTCCATGATGGTCTGGTTGAAGGCATGGCCCATGTGCAAGGTGCCCGTGACGTTGGGCGGCGGCAACTGGATGGCGAATGCAGGCTCGCCGGCTTTGGCCTGGCTGGTACCCCGAAATCCGGCGTTGCCGTAACCGCGGCGCTCCCATTCCGGGCCCCAGTGGGCTTCCAGCGCGGCGGGTTCAAACGACTTGGAAAGGCTTTGCAGCCCGGGCTGTTGCAGGGAATCGGTCATGGTGGTTGGCAGAAACAAAAACGGCATCCCGCAGGATGCCGTTGATTGAAAGGCGGGCGAAGGGTCGATTTTATTCGACCGCTCGGGTCACCTTTACTTTTTGCTGCCGTTTTTGGTCAATTCACGCCCGACCAGGGCGCCACCCGCTGCACCTGCGGCGGTGCCAATGGTGCTGCCGCCCGTCATGACCGAACCGACCACACCACCGACCACCGCGCCGGAGGCGATGCCGATTTCCTGCCGTGTTGGCGGCGACGAACAGGCCGCCAGGGCCACCGCCACCACTGCCAATTGCGCTGCCAAAGCGAGCGCCGACATTTTGATCACCTTCATCATTGCAAGCCCCAAAGTTGTACAGGCTTGAAAGTGTCCCATTTTTTTCGGATTTTCAGGTAAACAAGCTGTAAATCCTCGTAACAGTGGCCGTGACAGCTAGGATTGTCATAGCAATAGAGATTTGTTTGATTGGGTTAATTGCCCACTTGCCGCGCCGCTTCGATACATTCCGACAGGACGTTCGCGTCCCCAATCTGGTTGGCCAGCAGCAGGATCAAGCGGGCGTTGAGCAGCTCGGATTGTTCGGCGCTCAATCCCTGATGGGCGTCGATCAACTGCTCATAAAAACCGTCGGCATCCGACCATTGAGCCTCGATTTTCATGCGTTTGCTCCGGCAGCCTTCAACACCAGCGCGGTCACCTGCGCGCGCCATTTTGGACCACTGCGCCCGCCACCCGCCACGTAAGCATCCGGCCTGAGCACCACCCATTGGCGCGACGTGGCCTGGGTAGCCTGCCGCAGGTGGCCCTTGAGGTCATAAACATGCTCGCGCGCAACCGCAGCCGCGTTGTGGTGCCCGAGGCGCCGGTTTTCCCCGTTTGGCTCCAGCACCTGGACCACCCGCACAGGCAAACGCAAGGCCAGGTCCCGCAGGCGCGGCACGTCCATGGGCGGAATGCGTCCAAATACCAGCAGCAAAAACCGGCCATCGCACCAGCGCAGCAAATCATTCAGGGTGCCCGGCTGCATGCCGCCGGCATCAAACCAGAGGGTCACGTTCTGCGCCGAGAAACCACCCGAATTGCCACAGGCGCTGGAACGCGTGTAGGTGTTGGCCACGGCCATGCGGCCGGTGTTGATCAGGGCCCGCGCAAACGGAAACTGCTTGGCCAGGCTGATGGCAGCGCTGCGCACGGTGCGCTCCATGCCCTCCGGCGCCCGCAGAAAACGCGCGGTGCGGTTGGTGACGCGCACGTTTTCCTGCGCGGCCTCCAGCCGCTCCTCGTTGTAGGTTTCCAGCAGCCGCGCGGGGGCCTGGTTGCGCAGCACGGCAGCGAGTTTCCAGGCCAGGTTGTCGGCGTCGCTCACGCCGGTGTTGCCGCCGCGCGCGCCAAACGGGCTGACGACTTTTGCCGTGTCACCAATGAAAAACACGCGGCCCACGCGCAGGCTGTCAAGGCAGACGCTGCGGTAAGCGTAGGGCCCGACCCACACGATCTCGACGTGCACATCGGCGCCAAACTGGCGCTGCAGGCGCGCCCGCACCACGTCTTCGCGGCTCACATAGGCCGGGTCGGCGTTGGGGGCCATCTGGTAGTCGATGCGCCAGACCTCGTCGGCCATCTTGTGTTGCCAGACCGCCCGGTTGTCGTTGAAGGGCGCTTCAATCCAGGTATGGCGCTCGACCGGCGGGTGTTTGGGGAAACGCACATCGGCGATGCACCAGCGGTCGTCGCCCTTGGTGGTTCGCATGGTCGCGCCCACCCAAGCATGGAACGGGCTGTGCGAGCCGGTGGCGTCGACCACATGGCTGGCCTCCATCTGGTAGCTGCCGTCGGGTGTCTCGACGGTAAGTGTTGCAAACCCGTCGGTCTGCTCGAAGGCCGTTACACGGGACTGCCAGCGCAGATCGACACGGCCCAGCGCCATCGTGCGTTCAACCAGAAAACCCTCGATGTAAAACTGCTGGATGTTGATGAAGGGCGGCTGGGCCGAGAGGTTGTTGAGGCCCTGGCGGCTGAGGTCGAAGGAATACACCTCATCGTTGCCGGCGAAGGTGCGCCCCACGCTCCACTGCGTGCCTTTGGCCGCGATGCGTTCGTAAATGCCGAGCTTGGCAAATATTTCAAGCGACTTCTGCGTGTAACAGATGCCTCGGGATGACGCCCCTTTCACACCCACCGTGTTGTCTTCGTCCAGCAGCACCGCCGGCACGCCAAGCCGCGCCAATGAGCAGGCCAGTGTAAGCCCGGTGATGCCGCCACCGACGATGGCGATGGGGTAACGAACCGTGTGGCCGCTTGTGAGTTCGGGCGGCGTGACAAACGGGTAGACCGGCAACACATAACCTTCACCCTGGGTGAACTCGTAGCCATTGGTGAAGCGAGCCTCGCCGTAGGCGGCCTGGGGCGGGGCGTTGCTGGCGGCTGCGGCGGGGCCCGGCTGGTGGTTCAAAGCGCCGGCTTCCTCAAGCGGTTTTCACCAATTCCGGCCGGTCGTTTTGCTGCGGCTTCAGGGGCGCCGTGGCGCGACCGGCGGCGCGGTCGGCCCGCCACTGCGCCTTGCGCGCGGACCACTCGCCCAATTGTTTGTGCGCGGTTTTGCTCTCTTGCAACATCTGGAATTCATCGGCCAACTGGGCCGTGAGTTCCAGGCGGATGCCGTTCGGGTCAAAAAAGTAGATGCTCTTGAAGATGTGGTGGTCGGTAATGCCCAGCACCTCGTGGTTTTCCGCTTCGAGGCGCGCCTTCATGTCCACCAGCGCCTGCACGTTGTCAACACGGAAGGAAATGTGGTTCACCCAATTCGGCGTATTGGGTGAGGGCAAGGCGCCCACATCGTCGCCGAGGTCGAAAAACGCGATGAAAGAGCCGTCTTGCAGGCGGAAGAAGATGTGCGTGTAGGGGCAGTATTCGCCGGTGCTTGGAACGATGTCGCTTTGGATGATGTGGTACAGCGGCAGGCCCAGAATGTCTTCGTAGAAGTGCCGCGTCGCTTCGGCATCGACACAGCGGTAGGCATAGTGGTGCAGTTGCTGCACGGGCGCTGGCGCGGGCAAGCCTGCGGGCTGTGCAGCGGCTTGCGAAGCCGGGCTTTTCAAAACAGCGGACATGGTTTGCTCCTGGTTGATCGGTGGCCAAATGCCTGCATGAATTCTCTCCCAAATCCTCCCCAGATCCGCGCATCGGCTCTCTGTGCAAAGAGCTGGAATTAAATACAAAATTTGTATTGAATTGTCATATTCAATAGTTAAACTTCATGTAACGCATTGAAGCTCTCAATTAGACGAGTCGATTCTTCTGCGTTACGCTGGAAATTGTTCTTTGCTGGTGGCGCGTTCACTGGTGGAAGGCAAACCGGTTTCATTACTTAACCCAAGCAACCCCAAGGAGATTTCCATGGCAGCACTCAAAGGCTCCAAAACGGAACAAAACCTGAAAGACGCCTTCGCCGGCGAGTCCCAGGCCAACCGCCGTTACCTGTATTTCGCGAACAAGGCCGACGTGGAAGGCCAGCCTGAC
>JANNEZ010000484.1:0-2710 GCA_031379255.1 Rhodoferax sp.
TGCACCTTGGGGGCGCCGCTGAGCGTGCCGGCCGGAAAGGTCGCCTTCAGCACATCCATGCCGGACATGCCGGGCAAGAGCTCACCCTCGACGTTGCTGACGATGTGCATCACGTGGCTGTAACGCTCCACCTGAAAGGCGTCGGTCACCTTCACGCTGCCGGTTTGTGCGATGCGGCGAATGTCGTTGCGCGCCAGGTCGATGAGCATCACGTGTTCGGCGCGCTCTTTGGGGTCGGCGACGAGTTCTTGTTCGACCTGTTTGTCGATCTCTGGCGTGGCACCACGTGGACGCGTACCCGCCAGCGGCCTGATGGTGATTTTCTGCTGTTCGGGCTGATCCGACACGGTGATGCTTTCCTGCCGCACCAGAATCTCGGGCGACGCCCCCACCACATGGAAATCCCCAAAGTGGTAGTAATACATGTAGGGGCTGGGGTTGAGCGAACGCAGCGCGCGGTACAGGCTCAGCGGCGACTCGGTGTACCGCTTCTTGATGCGCTGGCCCACTTGCACTTGCATGAAGTCGCCCTGGGCGATGAGTTCTTTGGCGCGTTCCACCGCCTTGATGTAATCGGCCTTGGCAAAGTCACGCTCGGCGGGGTAACTTTGGCTGGGTTTGACGACCGGGGCGCTGACCGAATATTTGAGCTTCTCTTTGAGTTCGCGCAGGCGCTTTTTGGCGTTGCTGTAGGCTTCCGGCTGCTTCGGGTCGGCGTAGACGATCAGGTACAACTTGCCCGAGAGGTTGTCGATGACGGCCAGCTCTTCACATTGCAGCAACAGGATGTCAGGGCAACCCAGAGTATCGGGCGGGCAGGTTTTTTCGAGTTTTTTCTCGATGTACCGCACCGCGTCGTAGCCAAAATAACCCGCCAGGCCGCCGCAAAAACGCGGCAGGCCGGGCCGCAGCGCGACCTTGAAGCGGCTTTGGTAGTCGGCGATGAAGTCCAGAGGGTTCGCCCTGGAGGTCTCGACAACCACGCCATCCGTCACCACTTCGGTGACCGCCTCTGCGCCAAAGCCCCGCGCGCGCACCAGCGTGCGGGCGGGCAGGCCAATGAAGCTGTATCGGCCAAAACGCTCGCCGCCCACTACGGATTCGAGCAGGAACGAGTGTTTTCCGCTGTTGGAGGAAAACGCCAGCTTCAGGTACAGGGACAGCGGCGTTTCAAGGTCGGCAAACGCCTCCGCCAGCAGCGGAATGCGGTTGAAACCCTGCGCGCTCAAGGATTTGAATTCAAGTTCGGAAATCATGGATAGAGCCTTTTTGCTCCCCTCGTACGGCAGAGGGTGTTCATTCAACCAATGCCCCAAGCCCGGGGCGCGAAGCACGCTCTGGGCCTAAACCGCAAAGGTGCGCATCAACGGTAAAAAGCGGATGGCCGACGCCAGGGCCAGGCTCCCCGGTCGCCCAAACCTGTGTTGATATCGCGCTCTATGAACATGCGGCCCAGTGTAGCAAAGCGGCTTTGGCGCGGGAAACTGATCTTGCTTTTACCCGCCCTTCGAATATATTGGCGGCTGCCAGTTCCAACAACCAAAGTAGGGGACCCCTCATGAAGCGTTTGCAATGTTTGGCGTTTGCGGTAGTTTTTTGTGTCTGGGGGAGCCCCGTGTTTGCCGCCACCCAGGAGATCAGCGGCGTCAAGGTCGAAGACAGCGCGGAGGTGCGCGGCGCCAAATTGCCGCTCAACGGCGCAGGCATCCGGTACAAAGGACCGTTCAAGGTCTATGTGGCAGGGCTTTACGCCGGCAAAAAAGCCACTGGCCTGGATGATCTGGTCAACCAGCCTGGCCCCAAACGCATGCAAATCACGATGGTGCGGGACATCGAAGCCAACGAGTTTGGCAAGTTGCTCACGCGCGGCATGGAAGACAACACCAGCAAGGCCGAAATATCCAAGCTGGTTCCTGGCCTGATCAAGATGAGCCAACTCTTTTCGGACCACAAAAAGCTGGTGGCTGGCGACAGTTTTTCAATCGACTGGGTGCCGGGTGTGGGCACCATCATCACCATCAAGGGCAAGCCGAATGTGGAACCCTTCAAGGAACCCGAGTTTTACAAGGCCCTGATGGGCATCTGGCTGGGGCCGGTGCCGGCCGACTTCAAACTCAAGGACGCCTTGCTCGGCGTTTGAACCCGGGCGCGGTAGCGGCCAGGCGCACCGTCACCTCAACGCACCGTCACTTCCACGCGGCGGTTGCGCGGCTCGGCGGTGTTGTCGGGCGTGGGCACCAGCAGGTTTTTCTCCCCATGGGACTCGATCTGGATGTCGCGCGGCGCAAGTTTGGCGCCCGCCAGCAAGGTGGCCACATACCGTGCGCGCTCCAGGGCGAGCAGTTCGTTGGCGTCGGCCTCTCCGGCGGTATCGGTGTGGCCCACGATGGAGATGTCGGGCACTGGCCGTGCGGCAATTTCTGCCAGAATCCGGGTCACCTCGGCCTCTGACTCGGTCGCCAGGCGTGCGCCACCCGGTTGGAAATACAGCAGGAAACTCACTGGCCTGGGCGGCCGCGCATCCAGCGCCGCGCCAAAGTCCCGGTTGATGGTGGCCCGGTTGACCTCAAAATACCGCCCTGCAGGCCCGGCAAGCCGACTGGCCTGACCCGCCTTGTTCAAGACCGTTTCACCGGACCGCGTGGTCAGTTTGACCTAGCCGGTGCTGCCGTCACTGTTGTTCAGCAACACCACGTAAGAGGCCGATGGC
>JANNEZ010000503.1:0-2815 GCA_031379255.1 Rhodoferax sp.
TTAACCGGTAATAATAAACGGATACCAAGTCACGTAATATACGCAAGTATTGCTATTAATTTAATACTAAATTTGATTATTTTATAATCAAAATAATATTTTAAATCAATTTAAACAAAGACTTTAGTTATAAAATACCCAAAATGGGTATATTGGCGCTCGGAACGCAAAACCGCCCTCAGCTCACCTTGCGCCGCAGCTTCTGAACCTTGTCGGCCAGCACGTCAATGTCCATGCTCTCCTCGGCGTTGACGAGGTAGGTTTCGAGGTCGATCACGGCCTGCGAGTTGTGGCCGAGCTCGGCGTGGGCGAGGCCGCGGTCGCGGTGTTCTTCCCAGGCTTGCGGCAGCAAGACGATGAGACGGTCCTGCGCGGCGATCAGGCGCGGCCAGTCTTTTTGCGATTTGTAGATTTCCTTGAGATTGCGCAACATGCGCGCGATGATGGCGCGCGGCGGTGTGGCCTGCAGGTACAGGCCCAGCGGCACCTCGAATTCATCGACCAGGCCGCTCTTGCGGCGAAACGGCTCCAGGCGCTCGGCCAGCTCGTCGCGGCTGAGCGACGCGCCGTCAAACGGGTTGATCACCACCTGGCCTTTGGGCAGGTTGACCTTGACCATGAAATGCCCCGGAAACGCCACACCGCGCGCCGACAGGCCCAGGCTCTGCGCCAGCTCCAGCCACACCACCGCCAGCGAGATCGGAATGCCCCGGCGTGTGCGCAACACCTGGTTGATGTAGCTGTTGTCGGGGTCGTAATAGTTGTTGACGTTGCCGCCAAAACCGAGGCTGTTGAAGAAAAACTGGTTCAGCACGCGCAGCCGATGCATGGGCGGCGCGTCGAGCGGAATGCGGCGCTTGAGGCGCGCCTGCATTTGGTCCACCTCGCCCATCACCTGCTGCGCATCAAGGTCGGGGTATTCGTCGTGCGCCAGGCAGATGGCGGTTTCAAGCAGCGGGAAGGCGTCGTCACTTTGGACCAGGGTCGCAAAGTACGAAAGCGGCGAAGGCGAGTCGTATGACAGATTCATTGTGGAAAACTCATGGCTTCAAACGCATTTTGCCCCCGATTTGACTTGGCTGGTCAACGCCTCAAAAACTGGCGCAGTTTCAGGCCGGCGCCCCAAGCCGCTATGAAGTATATAGCTATTGAGGCGCTGATCACAAGCGCCATCAGGCCCACACGTTGCAGATTTTGGCCGTGCAAGCGAGTCCATGGCACGGCGCCCGAAGCCCACATCAAAAACACCGCCATCAAGGCGCTGGCCGCCAGCACCTGCAGGCAAAACACGCCCCAGCCGGCCACGGGCTTGTAGTTTCCGCGCCGGATCAGGCCCGCCAGCAACCACAGCGCGTTGATGAGCGCGCCAATGCCGATGGTCAGCGTCAGCGCCGCGTGCTGGTACAGAGGCACAAGAAAGATGTTGAGGATTTGCGTGAGGATCAACACGCCAATGGCAATGCGCGCCGGCGTTTTCATGTCGTGGTGGGCATAAAAACCCGGCGCGAGCACTTTGATCGCCACCACGCCGACCAGGCCTGTGCCCCAGCCCATCAGCGCCAGCGAGGTTTGCTGCACATCAAATTCGGTGTAGGCGCCATATTGAAAAATCACCGCCACCAGCGGTTTGGCAAACACCAACAGCGCCACCGAACACGGCACTGCCAGCAGCACCACCAAGCGCAGGCCCCAATCCAGCAGGGACGAATACTGCTCATCGTGACCGCCCGCGCGCGCTTTGCTCAGCTGCGGCATGAGCACCAAACCCAGCGCCACACCGAGCAGCGCCGTGGGGAACTCCATCAGGCGGTCGGCGTTGGAAAGCCAGGTCACGCTGCCGCTGGCCAGGCGCGAGGCGATCTGGGTGTTGATGAACAGCGAAATCTGCGCAACACCCACGCCCAGCAACGCGGGCGCCATCAGCGCGCCAACCTGGCGCGTGGCCGGGTCTTGCCAGGCGGCCTTGAATTTTTGCCAACCGGCGCCCACGCTGGGCAGGCGGCCCAATCGCTTGAGCGCCGGAATTTGCACAGCCAATTGCAATGCGCCGCCCAACATCACGCCGATCACCTGGGCGTAAATCGGCTCAATGCCCAACTCCTTGAACCAGGGCGTGCCCAGCACTGTGGCGCCAATCATGGCGAGGTTCAGCAGCACGGGCGTGGCAGCCGGCACGGCAAACTGGCGCCAGGTGTTCAAAATGCCCGAGGCAAAGGACACCAGCGAGATGAAAAAAATATACGGGAACATCCAGCGTGTCATGACAATCGCCGCGTTCCAGGCTTGCGGGTCTTTCTGCAGGCCGCCGGCCATGGCCCACACCAGCGCAGGCGCGCCAATCATTCCCAAAATGCTGGTCGCCACCAGCACCCAGACCAGCACGGTGGCGATTTTGTCGATCAGGCGCTGCGCGGCCTCCTCGCCCTCACGCTCGCGGGTGGCCGCCAACATGGGCACAAAGGCCTGGCTGAAAGCGCCTTCGCCAAACAGGCGGCGAAACAGGTTGGGGATGCGAAAGGCGACGTAAAAAGCGTCGGTGAGCGCGCTGGCGCCGAAAAAAGCGGCAAAAAGCTGGTCGCGGATCAGGCCTGCGACGCGCGAGGCCAGGGTAAAGAGGGAAATGACGGAGGCGGATTTCAGCAAAGACACGGCGCAAAGTGTAGCGAGGTGCCCGCCAGCGCCCTGTGGATCGAGGTCGGCAAAAGCGGTAGAATGGAGGGCTTTGCTGGCATCATCCTCAGACACAAGGAACACTATTTATGGCATCTACCAAACCGAAGAAAAAGAACCCGCGCCTGGCGTCGGGCCGCAAACG
>JANNEZ010000529.1:0-18116 GCA_031379255.1 Rhodoferax sp.
TTGGTGCGGCTGCCAGACGGTGCGTTTCGCGTTCACCAAAAATTCAACTGGAAGGGCATCAGAAGCTGCAACATGGCGGTCTGGAGGAAGGATTTTGAGAGCGTGGACGGGTTTGACGAGTCTTTCGTCGGGTGGGGCCATGAAGACGCTGATTTTGTGTTGCGATTGCACAACCTGGGCGTTGCACGCAAGAATGGCTTTTGCGCCACCGAAGTTTTCCACCTGTGGCACCGGGAAGCCAGCCGCACCCAGGAATCGACCAACGCGCAAACGGTGACACAGCGCGCAACCACAAACATCGTCCGCTCTACGCTTGGTTACGCTCGTTTGCGGGACAACGACGACGGTGTGGTCACGAGGACGGGATAATGCGGCGATGATCAAGCGTTGGATTTCACTCATTTTGTTGGCCCTGCCGGCTGTTGCCGCCCACGCGCAATTTCGCGTCGAAGTGACGGGTGTCGGCCTCACCCAGTTGCCGATAGCCGTAACCGCGTTTCGGGGTGACGATGCGGCACCGCAAAAAATTGGCGCCATTGTGCTGGCGGACCTCGAGCGCAGTGGCCAGTTCAAGGCGATCGACGCGGCTGGCACCGCCATGGACGAGAATTCTCGCCCGGATCTCACCACCTGGCGGCAGAAATCTGCCGATTCCCTGGTGGCGGGCAGCATTTCGCGGCTGGCTGACGGGCGTTTCGACGTGCGTTTCAGGTTGTGGGATGTCGTGCGTGGTCAGGATCTGGGCGGCCAGAGTTACGCGGTGTCGCAGGTCGATCTGCGCCTGACTGCGCACCGCATTGCGGACTTTGTCTACGAAAAGTTGACCGGTGAACGCGGTATTTTCTCGACCCGCATTGCCTATGTGACGAAGGGCGGCTCCCGCCACACGCTGTGGGTGGCTGACTCCGATGGCGAGAACGCGCAGGCCGCCCTGAGCAGCCCGGAGCCGATCATTTCGCCAGCCTGGTCTCCCAATGGAGCCCAACTGGCCTATGTATCATTTGAGTCGCGAAAGCCTGTGGTGTATGTGCATGACGTTCTGAGCGGACGGCGCAGGCTGATTGCCAACTTCAAGGGGTCCAACAGCGCGCCAGCCTGGTCGCCAGATGGACGCAATCTGGCGGTCACGCTCAGCCGGGATGGCGGCTCCCAGCTATTTTTGATTGACGCGAACGGCGGTGAGCCCAAACGCCTGGCGCAATCCAGCAGTATCGACACGGAGCCGGCGTTTTCTCCAGACGGGAAGAACATCTATTTTGTCAGTGACCGGGGCGGTGGCCCGCAGATTTACCGCATGGCCGCAGGTGGCTCGAATGCAGAGCGGGTAACCTTCACCGGCGGTTACAACATCTCTCCCGCGCTCAGCCCGGACGGCAGATGGTTGGCCTATATTTCACGCGTGAACGGCGCCTTCAAATTACAGGTGATGGAACTCTCCAGCGGCGTTGTCAGTCAAATCACCGAAACCGCGTCTGACGAAAGTCCGAGTTTTTCGCCAAACAGCCGCTTGATCGTCTACGCCACAGCCGTGCAAGGGCGCGAAGCCCTAATGACGACGACATTGGACGGCAAAATCAAGGCCCGCCTGACCGGACAAAGCGGCGATATCCGCGAACCCCACTGGGGCCCGTCCCAGAAGCCATGAGCTTTTGGGGCAATCAATTTTGATGATTAATACGGGAGTAGACAGATGAAAAGGTTTTTGACAGTTGTTGGGTTCTGCGCGTTACTGGCGGCCTGTGGTTCGGGGGTCAAGCTGGACAATGTTCCCGTGGAAGACAAATCCGCTACGAGTGTGAGCCAGTTGGGTGGAAGTGGCGCAGCCGGAGCGGCCAATACCGGGCCTGGTGGTGTTTCCCAAAGCGCTGTAGCGCCGGTCGACCTGAGTCGTGCAGGCAGTGCTGGAACAGCCCCTGCAGGCCCCCGGGTGATTTATTTTGATTACGACAGTTTCATCATCAAGCCGGAGTTCCAGGCGGTGATCGACACCAATGCCCGATTCATTCTGGCCGACAAATCCCGCAGGTTGTCCATCGAAGGTCATACGGACGAGCGCGGCGGGCGCGAGTACAACCTGGCGTTGGGGCAAAAACGCGCTGAAGCCGTGCGCAGGGCTTTGGGCCTTCTCGGGGTGGGAGAGGGGCAGATGGAGGCCGTCAGTTTTGGAAAAGAAAAACCGGCCGCTGAAGGTAGCGATGATGGCGCTATGGCCAAAAACCGCCGAGCCGAGCTGGCCTACCGTTAAGCCATGCGCCTACCTAAGTTTTCGGAGGTTTTATTGGCCCTGGCTTTGGGCAGCGCTTGCGCGACGGCCATGGGTGGCTTGTTTGACGATGAAGAAGCGCGCAAGGCCATTCTCGACCTGCGGCAAAGGGCTGAAGCCATTCGCCTTGAGGCCGACCAAAAACTGGTCGAACAGGGTCGCCGGACTGCCGAAGAAAACGCCCAGGTTCGGCGCAGCCTCCTTGAATTGCAGGGGCAGATTGAAACCCTGCGGGGTGAAATGGCGTCCTTGCGTGGGCTGAACGAGCAGGCAGCCCGCGACAACCAGCTGTTGTTGCGCCAACTCACTGATGTCCAGCGGCAGCAAAAAGACGCGGCGCAAACGTTCGAGGATCGGGTCCGGAAATTTGAGCCCACCAAGGTAAGCGTAGACGGCCGGGAGTTTTTGGCAGACCCTGCAGAGAAACGCGATTTTGATGCCGCACTGGCCACATTTCGCAAAGGTGACTTCGCGTTGGCACAACCCGCATTTGTGGACTTTTTGAGGCGTTACCCACAAAGTGGTTATGCACCGTCGGGCCTTTTTTGGTTGGGCAATGCGCAATATGCGACGCGTGATTACAAAGAGGCAGTGGTTAATTTCCGCAGCCTGCTGGCTCAGGCACCTGACCACATGCGTGCGCCGGAGGCTGTTTTGTCGATTGCCAATTGCCAGATCGAACTGAAAGACACACGCGGCGCGCGCAAAACTTTGGAAGACCTGGGCAAGGCGTATCCGCAATCTGAGGCTGCTGTTGCAGCGAAGGACCGGCTGGCTCGCCTTCGGTAGCAATCTGCTCTGGCGCTGTCCGGATTTTGTCCGTGCGCTTGGCTACCCATCCCGGCCCGTAAAATCGGATCATGCAAACTTCCGAAATTCACGGGTTGACGACCCAATTGTTATGGGGCGGATTCCTGTTGTCGACGCTCTTCGGCGCAATTGCGCAGCGAACCCACTTTTGCACGATGGGTGCGGTCAGTGACGTCGTGAATATGGGCGACTGGACACGGCTGCGCCAGTGGGGTCTGGCCGCCGGTGTGGGAATGATCGGTTTCGGTGTGATGGGATATTTCGGCATGGTCGATCCGGCCAAGACTTTGTACGCGTCCAGCCGGTGGATGTGGTTATCTGCCTTGTTTGGGGGTTTGCTGTTTGGCTTTGGCATGGTGCTGGCATCGGGATGTGGCAGCAAAACCCTGGTTCGTGTAGGGGGAGGAAGCCTGAAGTCGCTGGTCGTGATTGTGGTGCTGGGTTTGACGGCCTTTGCGACCCTTAAAGGCATTACGGCGGTGTTGCGGGTCGCTTCC
Organism: Rhodoferax sp.; assembly: GCA_031379255.1. Lineage (GTDB taxonomy): Bacteria > Pseudomonadota > Gammaproteobacteria > Burkholderiales > Burkholderiaceae_C > JANYCG01. The sequence continues at coordinate 3,571 of JANNEZ010000529.1, forward strand.
GTGGATCGCGTTGCCGTGGAGGCCGCGTCAGGCGTCACGCTGCCCCAATTGCTGGGCGCTGCGGCTGGCGTCAAAGTGGCGGTCGCAGGGCTTTGGCTGGGCTTGGCAATGGGAGGCGCGCTGGTGGCCTGGGCCATCACCGGCCGTGAATTCAGGTCGTTTGACAATCTTCTGGCCGGCATTGGAATTGGCGCTGTTGTGGTGTTGGCCTGGTGGCTCAGCGCTTATCTGGGCCACCTTGCAGAACACCCCGAAACCCTGCAAGAAGCATTTTTGGCGACCAATTCCGGTCGCGCCGAGGCGTTGAGTTTTGTCGCACCTGTTGCCTATTCTCTGGACTGGCTGATGTTCTTCAGTGACAGGAGCAAAGTCTTGACATTGGGCATAGTGTCAGTTGCAGGCGTAATCGTTGGTTCTGCGGTTTACGCGATTGCCACGGGTACATTCCGCTGGGAAGGATTCGGCGGGACGGAAGACGTAGCCAACCATCTGGCGGGCGCCGTGTTGATGGGAGTAGGTGGCATCACCGCATTGGGTTGCACGGTGGGCCAGGGACTTTCTGGCATTTCCACTTTAAATGCTACGAGTTTCGTAGCGGTTGCTGCAATTATCGCGGGAGCCGTGGCTGCCTTCAAATACCAAATCTGGCGACTTGACCGCCTTGGCTGATTTTCCTGAACTGGTCGTTGACGTTTCCCGGCGTTTTGCCGGCCTGGATCGTCTGTATGGCGTGGGTGGCGCTGCACGAATCCGAAACGCCCACATTGCGGTCATTGGCATCGGTGGGGTGGGGTCCTGGGCTGCCGAAGCGTTGGCGCGCAGCGGCGTGGGGCGTTTGAGCCTGATTGATTTGGATCACGTTTCCGAGTCCAACGTCAACCGGCAAATCCACGCCGTCACACAAACACTGGGGCAGGCCAAGGTGCTCGCCATGAAAGATCGCATTGCCCAGATCAACCCGCTTTGCCAGGTCACCAGTTTGGAGGAATTTGTGACTGTGGAAAACTGGCCCGGGTTGTTGCCCGCTGGCGTGGGCGCGGTCATTGACGCCTGTGACCAGATACCCGCAAAGACCGTCATGGCAGCTTGGGCGATCCTGCACAAGGCGCTATTCGTGAGCGTGGGTGCCGCGGGTGGAAAGCGATTGGCGCACCTGGTTGACATCGATGACTTGAGTGCGTCGACCCATGACCCGCTGCTGGCGCGGCTGCGACAGAAGCTGCGCAAGGAACACGGTGCAGCGCGGGACGGAAAAAGTATCGGTATCAGTTGTGTGTTCAGCAGAGAACCGGTATGCCCGCCGGACGCATCGTGTGCAGTGGAAGGTGATGGATCGCTGAATTGCCACGGGTATGGTTCGGTGGTCAGTGTGACCGCTACGTTCGGCCAGTGCGCGGCCGGATGGATTCTTGAGAAAATTTCGAAGGGTACGGTTTGAGGGTGCCCAAAATCAAGGTTATAATTTAAGGCTTTGCTGCAGCACAAATCTTTAAAAGTTTGCGAAGTTGCAAATGGATTGAACCAGCAGGTTTTCACCGAAAACCGAAAGGTTTTGGTTCATGATGGGACGTTAGCTCAGTTGGTAGAGCAGCGGACTTTTAATCCGTTGGTCGGCAGTTCGAGCCTGCCACGTCCTACCAGAAATTCGAGGGCCTGATAGCAATATCAGGCCCCTTTTTTTGTCCGCCAACTACTGGCTGAACAACACCCTCAGGCTGTCGAGAGCTCCAACCACTTCTCCTCCAGGGCCTGCAACTCGCCGTTCACTTCATTGAGCCGCTTGCCCAAGTCCGCAATTTCCACCGGGTGGATCGACTTGGCCAAGTGGGCCTCCAATGCTGCGCCCTCGGCATTCAGTGTTTTCATGCGATCTTCAACCTGCATCAAGTCACGTTCGGTTTTTGACTTGTTGACCTTGCGTGCACCCTGGGCTTTGGCTGCCGCCTGCCGGGCTGCCGCAGCCTGGGCTTCCTCTTTCGCGGCACGGCTGCTGGCTTCCTTCAAGGCTTCGCGCTGGCGCTTGGCTTCGTCCAGCAAATAACGCTGGTAGTCGTCCAGGTCACCGTCAAAGGGTTCGATGCCGCCGCGCGAGACCATCCAAAACTCGTCACAGACTGCTCGCAACAGGGCGCGGTCGTGACTGACCAGCATCACAGTGCCTTCAAACTCATTCAGTGCAACTGACAGTGCCTCACGAGTAGCCAGATCAAGGTGGTTGGTCGGTTCGTCCAGCAGCAACAGGTTGGGGCGTTGCCAGACGATCATGCACAGTACCAGTCTGGCTTTTTCGCCGCCACTCATGCTGCCCACGGCCTGCTTGACCATGTCGCCGCCGAAATTGAAGGTACCCAGAAAACTCCGCAAATCCTGCTCACGGGTTTGTTGGCCGGCAATTTTTCCCGCTGCCGTCATGTCCTTGACGAGTTTGATCATGTGCTCCAAAGGGTTGTCCAGTGGCTGCAACACGTCAAGTTCCTGCTGGGCAAAATAACCAATATTGAGGCCGCGACCCTCGGTGACATCACCACCCAGCGGCATCAATTCGCGTGCGACGGTTTTGACGACTGTGGATTTACCTTGCCCGTTGGCACCCAAAATGCCGATGCGTTGGCCGGCCAGCACCGAGCGGCTGACGTTGCGTACGATCACGGTGGGCGGTGTGCCAGCGGGGGCATCCACGGCTGGCGGGTAACCAAAACTCACGCCCTGCATCGCCAGCATCGGGTTGGGCAGGTTGGCCGGCTCCTTGAATTCGAAGCTGAAATCAGCTTCGGCCAGAAGAGGCGCGATTTTCTCCATCCGGTCCAGCGCCTTGACGCGGCTTTGCGCCTGCTTGGCTTTGCTGGCCTTAGCCTTGAAACGGGCGATGAATTTCTGCAAGTGGGCAATTTTGTCCTGCTGCTTGGTAAAGGCGGTTTGCTGCAGGGCCATTTGTTCGGCGCGCATGTCTTCAAACTTGCTGTAGTTGCCACCGTAACGGATCAGCTTGGCCGCGTCAATGTGCAAAGTCACGTTGGTCACGGCATCCAGAAACTCGCGGTCGTGGCTGATGACAATCATCGTGCCTTCATACCGCTTAAGCCAGCTTTCAAGCCACACCAGCGCGTCCAGGTCCAGGTGGTTGGTAGGCTCGTCGAGCAGCAGCAGATCAGACGGGCACATCAAGGCGCGCGCCAGTTGCAGGCGCATGCGCCAGCCGCCGGAGAAACTGTTGACCGGGTTGTTCAGCTCGGTTGTCTTGAAACCCAGGCCAAGGATGAGGGCTTGCGCGCGGGCCGGCGCGTCGTGTGCGCCGGCGTCTTGCAGGGCCATGTAGGCGTGCGCCATGCGGTTGTAATCTTCGGTAGCTTCCGAGGCGGTTACTTCGGTCTGCGCGTCCAGCAACACGGTGTCGCCATCGACTACAAAGTCAGTGGCGCTTTGGCTGGTTTCCGGCATGTCCTGCGCCACCTGCCCCATGCGCCACTGGGCCGGAATGAAGTATTCACCGGCGTCTTCGTGCAGGCCGCCATTGAACAAGGCGAAAAGTGACGACTTGCCCGCGCCGTTTCGCCCAACCAGGCCCACCTTTTCCCCAGGGTTCAGGGTAACGGTGGCACCGTCCAGCAGTACTTTGGCGCCACGGCGCAAGACAACGTTTTTGAGAGTGATCAATTGAATTCAGACTCGCGATTGGATCGCGGCATTTAGTGTGGCGCGGGTGAGCAGCAAAACCTGGTCGTCACCTGCGCTGGTTGTCAGCCACACGGCTTCGAGTTTGGGGAATGCGGCTTCAAAATTGTCCCGTTCATTGCCGATTTCAAGAACGAGTACGGCGTTTTCGGTCATGTATTGCGGCGCGACCTGCAGCAGGTCACGGATGAAATCCATGCCATCCGTGCTTCCATTCATGTTGCCATCCAGCGCCATTGAAGGCTCCGCACGGTATTCTGCCGGTAGGGCGGCCATGCTTTTGGCGTTGACGTAGGGCGGGTTGCAGAGGATCAAATCAAACGGTCCGCGCGACTGCAAATCCGGCGCCCGGAAACCGTCAGAACGAACCAGCCCGATGCGTTGCGCAAAGGCATGTTTGTCGACATTGATGCGTGCAACGTCAAGGGCGTCGGCAGACAGATCCGAGCCAGTGACCTGAATGTCTGGAAATGCCATGGCCGTCAAAATGGCCAAGCTGCCATTGCCGGTGCACATGTCCAGCACCTTGTGGGTGGATTCGCTCAGCCACGGGTCTATCGATCCATCCACCAGAAGTTCGGCAATCAGGGAACGCGGCACGATGGCGCGTTCATCGACGTAAAACGGGACGCCCTGCAACCAGGCTTCCCGGGTGAGGTATGCAGCGGGTTTTTGCGAGCTAATTCTGGCTTCAACCAAGGCGGCAACCTGTGCCCGTTCGGGAGCAGTCAGAATACGGTTTGTACGGGAACTGTCGGACAATTCGGTATTCAGCGGCAGACCGAGCTGCCACAACACCAGCCACGCGGCTTCGTCAAAGGCGTTGTTGGTGCCATGCCCAAACGACACACCTGCAGCCTGCAACTGTTTTGCGCCGTGTTCAATACATTCGGCCAGCGTCACGCGTGTGGGGCGGCAAGATTCTCGAGAACGCGCCGGTAGATGTTTTTCAGTGGCTCAATATCAGCTACGGGCAGGTGCTCGTTGATTTTGTGAATGGTCGCGTTGGTGGGACCCAACTCAATCACTTCATTGCAGATTTGCGCCATGAAGCGGCCGTCACTCGTGCCGCCAGTGGTTGACAGTTCGGCGGTGATGCCGGATTCTGAACGAATGGCCTCCTGCACCGCGTTCAGCAAGATACCGGGTGTGGTGAGGAACGGCAGACCACCCAATACCCAAGCCAATTCAAACTCAATCTGATGTTTGGCCAGCACGGAAAGCAGACGGGATTTGAGAGTTTCTGCCGTTGATTCCGTGGAGAAACGGAAATTGAAGTCCACCACGAGGGCGCCCGGAATGACATTCGTCGCCCCGGTGCCGCCGTGAATATTGCTGACCTGCCAGGCCGTCGGCGGAAAAAATTCGTTGCCATTGTCCCAGGTCATGGCGGCCAGCTCCGCCATCGCGGGCGCAAACTCGTGGATCGGGTTTTTCGCCATGTGTGGATAAGCGATGTGGCCCTGTATGCCCTTGACGGTGAGTTTGCCAGACAGGGTGCCGCGACGCCCGTTTTTCACCATGTCGCCGGTTTGCCGGATCGACGTGGGTTCGCCGACGATGCAGTAGTCGATGGTGTCGCCCCGTTGGGTCAAGGCTTCGCAGACTTTCACCGTGCCATCAACCGACGGGCCTTCCTCATCGCTGGTCAGCAACAGGGCAATGTTCAGGTTCGCGTCGGGTCTTGAGGCGACGAATTCCTCAACCGCGACCACAAATGCGGCGATTGACGTTTTCATGTCGCTCGCGCCGCGCCCATACAGTTTGCCGTCACTGTGGGTGGGCGTAAACGGATCGCTGCTCCACTGGTCAAGCGGGCCGGTCGGCACTACGTCGGTATGGCCGATGAAGGCCAGCGTTTTCGTGGTGTGATCGTCCGCAATGCGAGACGGCCTTTTTGCCCAGAGGTTGGTGACGCGGAAATTCGCCGGGCCACGAATCATGGTTTCGCTGATGAACCCCAGCGGCGCCAGGCGGTGCGCAATGATGTCCTGGCAACCGCCGTCCTGGGGCGTAACCGAGCGGCACGCGATCAGTTGTTCAGCGAGACGCAGAGTGGCCCCCACGCTTTTGGCTTCGCCGCTCTGCGGGAACACTTCGTGCAATGCGCTGCCCGCCGAGGGGACTGCTTTTCCTAAGGACGGCCCGTCGGAAAATTGCCCATTGCTCATTTGGATATTGCTTTCTTCATCAGTGTTTCACATCCAACGTGATTTCGGTGAATGACGGCTCGTCATCCTGGTCTTCTTCCACCACGGCTGCGGTTTTGCTGGAGAAGTCGTTTTGCATGCGCCACATCAGGTTGGTGGGAGAGTCTGAATTGGCCAGGCCTTCCTTGCGCTCAACCGTGCCGTCCACGATCATCCGGGCAATATCGGCTTCAAAACTCTGGGAGCCTTCGGACATGGATTTTTCCATGGCTTCCTTGACGCCGGAGAAGTCGCCTTTTTCGATCAGTTCTGAAATCAGCTTGGTATTGAGCAGAATCTCGACTGCGGGAACCCGCGTGCCCGTGGTCGCGCGCAACAGCCTCTGCGAAACAATGGCCTTGAGCGCGGCCGCCAGGTCGCCCAGCATGGTTTGGCGCACTTCAACCGGGTAAAAGCTCAAGATGCGGTTCAGGGCCTGGTAGCTGTTGTTGGCGTGCATGGTGGCCAGGCAAAGGTGGCCTGACTGCGCGTAGGCGATGGCCGCCGACATGGTTTCACGGTCGCGAATTTCGCCAATCAAAATCACATCTGGCGCCTGGCGCAGCGCGTTTTTCAGCGCCACTTGCAGGCTTTGTGTATCGACCCCGATCTCGCGCTGGTTCACCACCGATTTTTTGTTCTTGAACAAAAACTCCACCGGATCTTCAATGGTCAGGATGTGACCCGATTGCGCTTCGTTGCGAAGGTCGATCATCGAGGCCAGCGTGGTGCTTTTGCCGGCTCCGGTGGCGCCCACCATCAACAGCAGGCCGCGTTTTTCCTGGATCAGGTCGGCCAGCGACATCGGCACGCCCAGCGTGTCCAAAGCCGGAATGAGGTTGGGGATGAAGCGGATCACGGCCGCAATGGAGCCGCGCTGGCGCATGCCGCTAAAGCGAAAGCGCCCAACACCGGCCATCGAAAAACCCATGTTCAGTTCGCCAGTTTCTTCCAGTTCCACAATTTTTTCGGGAGGCAAGACCTCGGCCAGCAGATTGCGGGGCGCATCCGGTGGAAGCAACTGTGTATTGATGGGCAGGCACTGGCCATTGATCTTGATCAACGCCGGCGAGTGCGCCGACAAATAGACGTCGGAGGCCTTCTTGTCGCTCATCAGGCGAAGGATGCGCTCCATCGTGCCGGGCGGCTGCGCGGTGCTGGCCGACGCGCCAAGCGAACCATTGGGTGCAAGTTGGGCTGACATGGTCGGGCTCCTTGGGACGGGGTGCTGTGTTCAGTCGCGTTCAATCGCGCAGGAGGTCGTTCAAGCTGGTCTTGGCGCGGGTTTGCGCGTCCACCCGCTTGACGATGATGGCGGCGTACAGGCTGTATTTGCCGCCATCTTTGGGCAAGGCGCCGCTGATCACCACCGAGCCCGACGGCACGCGACCGTAAGTTATGGTTCCCGTCGCGCGGTCGTAAATGGGTGTGCTTTGGCCGATATACACACCCATCGAGAGCACCGAGTTCTCCTCGACCACAACACCTTCGACCACTTCGGAGCGGGCGCCGATGAAGCAGTTGTCTTCAATGATCGTGGGGCCGGCCTGCACCGGCTCGAGCACACCGCCAATGCCCACGCCGCCGCTCAAATGCACGTGTTTGCCGATTTGCGCGCACGAGCCCACGGTGGCCCAGGTGTCGACCATGGTGCCTTCATCCACATACGCGCCGATGTTGACATAAGACGGCATCAGGATCGCGCCCTTTGCGATGTAGCTGCCGCGGCGCGCAACGGCCGGCGGCACTACACGCACACCGGTGGCTTTCATCGCGGCTTCATCGAGGTGGGCGAATTTGGTCTGCACCTTGTCGAAAAAGCCCAAATCGCCCGCGCGCATGACTTCGTTGTCCTTGAGGCGGAAACTCAGCAACACGGCCTTTTTGATCCACTGGTGGACCGTCCACTGGCCGACACTTTCGCGGGTGGCCACGCGCAGGCGGCCTTTGTTGAGTTCGCTGATCACATGCTCGACCGCGTCGCTGACTTCCTTGGGCGCCGAGGCCACGGAGATGTTGGCGCGGTTGTCCCACGCAGTGTCGATGATGGATTGGATTTGTTGTGTCATGAGGGGATCGGAAAGGCTGTGTTTCAGTTTCGGGATTGACAAAATTGCACGATTCGGCGCGCGGCTTCCAGGCACTCGGCGGTTTCAGCCACCAGCGCCATGCGCACACGGCCAGCGCCCGGATTGGGGCCCTTGACGGCCGGGTCCAGCGAACTGCCTTCACGGGCAAGGAACGAACCGGGCAAGACCGTCACATTGTAATTTGCGTACAGGTCGCGGGCGAAGCGGATGTCTGCCGAAAGGCCGTTTTTTTCACCCTTTGTGGGGCGCTCGGGCACTTTGGCCCACAAATAAAACGCAGCGTCGGGCAGGGCGACGTCCAGGACCGCCGCCAAAACCGGTGTCACTTCCGCAAATTTCTGCCGGTACATCTGCCGGTTGGCCACCACGTGGGCCTCATCGCCCCAAGCCGCGATGCTGGCGTGCTGCACCACCGGACTCATGGCGCTGCCGTGGTACGTGCGGTACAGCAGGAACTGCTGGATCAACGCCGCATCGCCGGCGACAAAACCGCTGCGCAGGCCCGGCACATTGCTGCGTTTGGACAGGCTGGTCAGTGCGATCAGGTTTTTGAAGTCCTTCAGGCCAAGTTTCGCAGCGGCCTCGAGCCCGCCCAGCGGCGGCTCGTCGCGGAAATAAATTTCGCTGTAACACTCGTCCGAAGCGATGACGAAGCCATGTTGCCCGCTCAGATCGAAGAGTTTTTTCCATTCAGGCAAAGGCATCGAAGCACCGGTCGGGTTGCCCGGCGAGCAGACAAATACCAGTTGGGTATTGGCCCACACCGATTCGGGCACGCTGTCCCAGTCGGGCGCGAAGTTTTTCGCTGGCACGGCCGGCACGAACCAAGGCCGTGCGCCAGAGAGGATGGCTGCGCCTTCGTAGATTTGGTAGAACGGGTTCGGACACACGACCCAGGGTTTGCGGGTGGGATCAACAACGGTCTGCGTCAGGGCAAACAGGGCCTCTCGGGTGCCGTTCACCGGCAGCGTCTGGGTGGCGGCGTCCGGCGTCAGCCCATAACGCCGCTGCAGCCAACCCGTGAACGCCTGGCGCAGCTTTAAATCTCCAGCGGTTGGCGGGTAGGACGCCAGGCCGCTGGGCGTAGCGCGTCCAGCGGCATCCAGCGCGTCGAGGATAAAGGCGGGCGTCGCGTGTTTCGGCTCGCCGATGCCCAAGCTGATGGGCCGCAGGGCCGGGTTGGGAGTGATGCCTTGGAAAAGCTGGCGAAGGCGTTCAAAGGGATAAGGTTTCAGGTGGGCGAGAAGGGGGTTCATTTCCGCGAATTATCCCGCCTTCGCGGCGCTCTGCGGATGCGCTTATTTTTTCTTGGGCTGGCTGGATGCGGCAGGTTTGCCGTCTTTGGCTGCGTCCGCCGGCTTCATGTCGCCAATCACCCCCTTCAAAGGGCAAATTTTGAACGCCGGGCATTTTTCGCAGCCGCTGACGATGGCAATGGGGCAGAGGGTCATGGTGGGCTCCAGATGGGTGTGTGAGGCGCTTAGTATGCGCCAGCCAAACCACGCCTGAACCCTGCCTAAACCACGGCGCCAATCGAACCCCGCCAAACCGCCGCCAGCTTGGTCCACCCCGCCTGGTTCGGATGAATCTCGTTGAGCCAGTCGTTGCTGCTGGCGGGCTCCAGCGGATCGGCCGGGGTCAGCGTGCCATCCGTGGGCACGGTGAATACGTTGTGGCGCCCGACGGCCCAGCCGGCGACGGTGGTTTGCACGTCGTTGAACAGGCTGTCGGTCAGGTCCGGCCAGAGAGCCGAGGGAATGCTGTTTTTGGTGTAGGCGTCAAACAGCCAGGCGCGTCCGCCCTGAAACACGGGCGCGTTGCGGGCGACGGGCGTGTCGTAGTTGTTCAGGAAAATCGGCACATTGGCATGGCGGCTGCCTTGCACAACGTTGTAGAGGCGGGTGAAATTGGGGTCAAGGTAAGCGGTGACCAACTGCGCCACCGCGTCTTGCCGGATGCAGGCGTGGCCGCTGGCCGGCGGGGGCGATGTGGCGAGGTCTTTGAGGAGCCCCAAGCCCGGGCCGGGGTCGCGCGCGGCGTCGATGAAGTCGTTGCCGCCGGCGCTCAGAAGGATGGCGTCGAAGGTCCAGTTGAACTGCGTGCGCAGCCACATCGCGAAATCGCCACCAGCGCATTCGCCCATGCGGCGCATGGTTTCGCCAAACATGGCCAGGTTGATGATCAACACCTCGTCGCCCGCAGCGTCCATCTGCCGCGCCAGCTGTTGCAAGAGCGAGGTGTCGAACATGCTGCTGCGGTCCATCCACGAGTCGCCCTCCGCGAGGAAGCGGTATTTGAAGCGTTCAGGCGACAGGCCGTTTTGCAGGTGGCCGTCGAATTCGTTGCTGTAGATGACAAGGCTGGACATGGCGGGATCCCCTTATGCAAGTGATGTGGTTATTTTGGTCCAGCAGGCCAGATTTGTCGTCCTCCAAATGGGGGAAGTATTCAACAATAATTAACATGGGTGTTAATTATTGGTTGTTTTTCCTGATTTTTCCAGATTTAGGCAAAAAATCGGCAATCAAGTCACGTATAAATTGAATTGTTTGCTATATAAACTATAGCAATTGCCCAAATTTCAACTCTCGCCCGCCTAGCCGACCCGACCACCTGTCCATCCATCAGCAGGCGGCCGCCGTCGCGTTTCCGTCACGTCCCCCGCAATTTCAGATTCCGCTCAAACAACGCATGCAGCCGCTCCCAGTGCCGCTCGGCCGAGGCCTTGTCATAGATGTCCGCGCCACGTTTGGGAAATGCGAATCCGTGGTGGGTGCCGGGATAGGTTTCCACGCGGTAGCGGATGCCGGTGGTCTTGAGGTGGGCATCCAGCGCAGCGATCATCTCTGAGGGGGCGTAGATATCGGATTCAGCGGCACCCACGTAGAGTTCACCTTGAATCAGGTGCGCGTCTCGGTGCGGCGAGTCGGCGTCGTCCGTGCACAGCGCCACGCCGTAGAAGCTGGCGGTGGCGGCCACGCGCCCCGGGTTGCTTCGGTGGCCCAGAACACGAAAGGCCCGCTCATGCAATAACCAACCACCCCGACTTTGGCGGGTGACGCCGCCGTGCCGCGCCTTGCCGCCGGGTCGCTGTCGATGAAACCGAGCAGGGCGCGCGTGTCGGCGAGCATGTGCGCGCGGGTGATGGCGTGCATGTGTTCGAACATCACGGCGCGTTCGGCCTCGCCGCCGCCAGGCGTGAGTTTGAAATCGCGGCTGCGCCGGTAATACAAGTTGGGCAGGATCACGTAATAACCGGCTGACGCCAGGCGCCGCGCCATGTCATGCAGCTCTTCGCGTTTGCCCGGCGCGTCCATGTAGAAGATGACGGCCGGGTGCGGGCCGCCTTCCTCCGGGTGGGTGATAAAGGTATTCATGGCGCCGTCAGGCGTGGGGATGTCCAGTTCGCGGTCGATCATGGTGCGTGTGGTTTTAGGGGTTGAAGATTACCTTTTGACACGGCTGTCCGGCCAAAGGCCCAAGTTATCATAGTGCCTGAACCCCGATTCGGTACGAATCAAAGTTTTCCATACAAATCAACAAGTTAGCCTAGTTTTACTTTTTTTGCCGTGCGCCTCAATTCCATCAAGTTGTCCGGGTTCAAGTCGTTTGTGGAGCCCACCACGTTCCAGTTGCCGGGCCAGTTGGTCGGTGTGGTTGGCCCCAACGGCTGCGGCAAGTCCAACATCATGGATGCGGTGCGCTGGGTTTTGGGTGAATCCAAGGCCAGCGAGTTGCGCGGCGAGTCGATGCAGGACGTGATCTTCAACGGCACCAACTTGCGCAAACCGGCCAGCCGCGCCAGCGTCGAACTGGTATTTGACAACGCCGACGCCCGTGCCGGCGGGCAATGGGGCCAATTTGGCGAAATCGCCGTCAAACGCATTCTCACGCGCGATGGCACCAGCAGTTATTACATCAACAACCAGCCGGTTCGCCGCCGAGACGTGCAAGACGTGTTTCTCGGCACGGGCCTGGGGCCGCGCGCCTACGCGATCATCGGGCAGGGCACCATCAGCCGCATCATCGAGAGCAAGCCTGAAGAACTGCGCCTGTTTCTGGAAGAAGCCGCCGGTGTTTCCAAATACAAGGAGCGCCGCCGCGAGACCGAAAACCGTCTGCACGACACGCGCGAAAACCTCACCCGCGTCAGCGACATCCTGCGCGAGCTCGACGCGAATCTGGACAAGCTGGAAAAGCAGGCCGAGGTGGCGACAAGGTTCAACGCGCTCAATGCCGACGTCACCCTGAAACAGCAGCAGCAGTGGTTTTTGAAGCGTGCCGACGCGCTGGCCGAGCAGGACAAGGTGAAGCTTGAAGCAGAGCGCGCCCGTACCGCGCTGGAGGCCCGCCTGGCCGACTTGCGGGCCATCGAGGCTGAACTGGAAGCCGTGCGCCAGGCGCATTACGCAGCCGGCGACCAGGTGAACCAGGCGCAGGGCCTGCTGTACGAAGCCAGCACCGACGTAGGAAGGCTCGAAGCTGAAATCAGGTTCGTGGTCGAGGGCCGCCAACGCGTGATGCAGCGGCTGGCCACGCTGGGGGAGCAAGCCACACAATGGGCAACGCGCAAAGACGACGCCGAGGGCGAAATCGCCCGCATGGCCGATCTCGCCTCCCACGGCGAAGAGCAGGCCAGCTTGCTTGCCGCCCAGGTGGAAGAGCAGTCCATGGCTTTGCCAGACATCGAAGACGCGCTGCGCCTGGCGCAAAAAAATGCCAACGAACAACGCGCCGGCGTGGTGCAGGTGCAGCAGCAGATCCAGGTGCTGGCCACCGAGCAGCGGCACATTGAGGAGCAATCGCGCGCGCTCAACCTGCGCCGCGACAAACAAAAAGCCGAGCACAACGCGCTGGCGGCGCCCGATGAAGCCCGCCTGTCTGAACTGCAAAACCAGTTGGCACAGGCCCAGGAAGCCGCCGAAATCGCCGACGCGCGCCTGCACGAGCTGCAAGATGCCGTGCCGCTTCTGGACGATGCGCGCCGCATGGCTCAGCAGCTGGCGGTGGCCGAGTCGACCAAAAAGGCCGAGCTCAAAGCCCGGCTGGAGGCGCAAAAAGCGCTGCAGGAGCGCGTCAAGACCGACGGCAAATTGCAGCCCTGGCTGGCCAAACATGGCCTTGACGGCATGGCCGGCTTGTGGAGCCGCATTCACATCGAACAAGGCTGGGAAAACGCGCTCGAAGGCGCCTTGCGGGAGCGCCTGGGCGCGCTGGAGGTTTCGCGCCTGGACAGCGTGCGTGGGTTTCTGGGGGCAACGTCGAAAGACGCGCCACCGGCCAAGTTGGCTTTTTTCAGCGTACCGTTGGCAAAAACCGGCGCTTCAACGGGCAATCCAGCCCTGGGCCTCAAACCTCTGGCCGATCTATTGCGCTTGAATGACGCGGGCCAAGCGGCTGTTTTGGGCGACTGGCTTCACGGCTGTTTCGCGGCCAGCAGCATGGAAGAAGCGCTCCTGAAGCGCGACAAGCTGCACGGCGGTGAGACCATTTATGTCCAGGCCGGACACGCGGTGGGCGCGCACAGCGTGAGTTTTTACGCCCCTGACTCCGAGCAGGCGGGCTTGTTGGCGCGCGCGCAGGAAATTGAAAACCTGGAGAAGCAGCTGCGGGCGCAGAGTCTGACCAGCGAAGAGTCCCAGTCTGCATTGATTCGGGCCGAGGCCGCCTATGGCGAAAGCGCGCAAAGCCTGGTGGCCACGCGCCGCGCCGCCGCGCAAACCCAGAGCCGCGCGCACGAGCTGCAGGTGGAGACCTTGCGCCTGGGCCAGATCGCCGAGCAGGCCCGCGCCCGCGGCCAGCAGATTGCCGACGACCTGGCCGACATCGACGCCCAGTTGGGCGACTTGCAGGAGCGCCGCATTACGTCAGAGGCGCGGTTTGAAGAACTCGACATGCAACTGGCCGACACGCAGGAGCGCCACGCCCAGCTGGACGAACGCGTGATTGAGGCCGAGCGCAAATTGGCCGCCTGCCGTGAGCAGCAGCGCAGCCTGGAGCGCCAGGCGCAGGAGGCCGCGTTTTCCATGCGCAGTCTGGGCGCCCGTCGCGCAGAGCTCAGCCGCAGCATCGAAACGGCGGTGGCACAAGGGCAGTCAACCCTGGCCGAGGTGCAGTCTGCCAATATCGAGTTGACGCGTCTGACCGACGCCGCAGCCCAAGCCGGCTTGCAGTCGGCGCTGGCCCTCAAGCTTGAACGAGAGCAGGTTTTGGGCGCCAAACGCAGCGACTACGACGACCTGACCGGCAAACTGCGCGCCAGTGACGAGCGGCGCCTGCAGATCGAGCGCGAGTTGGAGCCCCTGCGCAGCCGCATCACCGAAGCGCAATTGAAAGAACAGGCCGCGCGCCTGGGTTTTGAGCAATACGAGCAGTTGCTGGTGGATGCGCAGGCGAATCTGGAAGCGGTGGCTGCGTCCATCACCAGCGGCAATGTCAAGCTGGGCGGCCTTCAAAGCGAGATTGACCGCCTGCACCGGGAAGTCGCCGCTTTGGGGGCGGTGAACCTGGCCGCGCTGGACGAGCTCAGCACCGCGCGCGAACGCAAGCAGTTTCTGGACGCGCAGACGGCCGATTTGACCGAGGCCATGACCAC
>JANNEZ010000535.1:0-2218 GCA_031379255.1 Rhodoferax sp.
GCCGCGGGGAGGTCGGTGTCGTCGAGCAACTCGAACGCCTGGGAAAACTTATCGAGGCCCGAGGGCGGGAGGATCACCGCCCGGAGCGTTTGGGGGGTATGGCGTGGCCGCGGCTCGGTGACCGGAACCGGAACCACGGGCACCGCCGCCGGAACGGCCGGGAAGTCCTCCCGCGGCGGATCAGTGACCCGGAGCGCCTCTTCCAGCGAGGTGGCGCCACTCAAGACGTGGATCATCGCGCTCTCGAACAACGACCGCATCCCCGCGGCCCGCGCCGCGGTCGCGATATGATCGGCGGTGGCACCCGAATTGATCAGCCGCTCGATCGTCGGGTTCATCACCAGCATCTCGACAATGGCAAACCGGCCGAGGTAGCCGGTCTGGGCGCATTCAGCGCACCCGACCGCTTTGAACCTAGGAGCCCCGCCTTTGATGTGTTTGACCATCCGCCCGGGCAATGGATCGGTATCGGGCGCCTTGCATGCTCGGCAGAGCCGGCGCATCAGGCGCTGGGCAACGACCCCCCGAAGGGCCGCCCCGATCTTGTACGGCTCCATCCCGATATCGACCAACCGCGTTACCGTGTTCGGGGCGTCATTGGTGTGGAGAGTCGAGAGCACCAAGTGGCCGGTCAGCGACGCTTGGACCGCGATCTGGGCCGTCTCTTGATCGCGGATTTCGCCGATCAGAATCACGTCGGGGTCTTGCCGGAGAATCGACCGCAGCGCCGCGGGAAAGGTCATCCCCGCCCTCTCGTTGATCTGGACCTGGACGATTTTCTCACCGAGTCGGTACTCAACCGGATCTTCGACCGTCACGATGTTGACGCCGGTGGCCTGGACCGTGCGCAACGCCGCATAGAGCGTGGTGGTCTTGCCCGATCCGGTCGGCCCGGTGACCAGGAGAATCCCTTCTTTGCTGTCGATCAGTTTCTGGAAGGTGGCCCGCTCGCCCGGGTCGAGCCCGAGGTTGTCGAGGCCGAGAAGGGTGGCCTTGGTGTTGAGGATCCGGATCACGACCTTCTCGCCCATTGTCGCGGGCAGGGTCGAAACCCGGAGATCGGTCGGACTGCCATTGACCGCCACTCGGCACCGGCCGTCCTGGGGCCGGAGCCGGTCGGCGATGTCCATGCCCGACATGATCTTGATCCGGGAAATCAGCGGAATCCCGGCCGACCGCGGAATCTTCATCACTTCCCGCAAGACTCCATCGATCCGATACCGAACGGCTACCCCACCCTCACCCGGCTCGATGTGGACGTCGCTGGCCCGGCTGGTGATCCCGTCGGCCAGGAGGGTGTCGACCAGTTTGACGATTGGCCGGGCCCGGGCCTGGTCGGCGCCGCTAGCCACATCATCCGGCTCGTCGCGCAGCTGGGTGACCTCGTGCTCCTCCTTGATCCCGTCCAGCAGCCGCTCAACCAGATCGTCGGGCCGGTAGACCTCTTCCAGTTTTTCCCGAATCTTCGTGGGCGAGCAGAGCGACAACCGGATCTCGAGCCCGGTCGCGAACGCCAGCATTTTCTCGGCGTCCATGTCGAACGGGTTGGCCGTGGCGATGTCGACCCAGCTATTGGTGGCCCGAAGCGGAATCACGCTGAACCTCCGGGCCAACTGCTCGGGAACCTGCTCGATGACCCGCCGATCCATTTGGTTGAGATCCGCGATCGGGAGCCGGAACCGGGTCGACACGGCTTGCAGCACGGCGTCATCGGGCAACACTCGTTGGTCGAGCAACTGTTGCCAAAGCGACCCGCCTTCGCCCGCCCGCTTCCGCAAATCGGCGACGACCTCCGGGGTCACCAGGGGCCCCAGGGCTGACACCAGCCATTCGTCGGAGAAATGGGTCACAAAGTTTGCCAGACCAGATTGGGAGTCAATTCAGACCTCGGTGAATAATAGAGGGGTAAGCCCAACCCCTGCTAGATGATAGACCACCACTGGCGGGTAAAATCGACCGAGACCGACCACCCGGCCCCCGCTCTGAGCCCCCGCCCGACCTCGAGCCGGAGCATCCGTACGAAACCCTCCAGCGCCACCCCGGCCACCGGTCGAAGCCCTCCTGACGCCGCCCAGGGAACTCCGCCAATCTGCCCGCCGGCCATTCCCACCCCCAGCATCGGCCCAACCATCATTCGGGGCGCGGTCCTCCCAAACGGCCCCAGCGGAATCGAGAGCCCCGGCACTCCGACCAGCCAGTCGGCCGTGACCAGGACCAC